>JBDGRB010000074.1:0-5915 GCA_042218485.1 Halobacteriaceae archaeon
TCATTTCGATGGTTCCATGATAGTGGACACCCCATAGATCGTATGGGGTTTTGGCGGCTTGGATTCCTCCGCCATTGCTATTACCTTGGAAGAATACGACAAATGAGCCGCCAATCAAGCCCCCGACGAGTAATACGACGAGAATTGCCCCTATACTGAAAGAGGGAATTGGCAAACCCGATGAATCAGAAGTATGCTGTTCAACGCGGCGCTTATCGACTCGACCCAATTCATCTTCATGTTCCTGGGCCAAGTGATCGAGATAATCGGCCTCTTCATCAAACGATGCATCACAATATCTGCAATCTGGCATATACGATGATTAATGGACTAAGATACTGAACTCTTTTGCATTTCAAGAAGTGTCCATATTGCTCCATGAAAAGGGGTACTACAAATATAATTCTGGCATATAAGCTGGTTGCCACCAAGATCGGCACGGCTGCCTGGAGGTTTATGATGTCGAAATATTTAGGCGATCAAGTGCATGCTGGAGACGCGTATCTGAGAGGGATACGGGGCCATAATAAATTCCTGCACGTTCTCGTTGCCACCAGTTTCCGGTTTCTTTGCGCTCTTCTGGTGTCGAAAATCGATATCGGTATCGAACAGCACGTATATATTCTGGTGATTTATCTTCAAATGGGACGGATTCTAATAATTCATGCGTATCTTGATCCCCCATTAACAGGTGAGCGATTAAGCCGAAAAACCATGGATGGCGACGTGGAGAAGGAGACATCGCTGCAAACCACATTTGCCAATCAAGGCGATAATGATAGGGAGCGACTTGTGGTGGTCGCTGCGATATATCGGTTGGTTTTCCCTTAAATCTATATTGGTGCCATTCAGTATTATTGGATACCGTTTGCTCATCAGTAGCTTCGATCACGATTTCATAGCGAGTTTTGGTAATTGAACCAAACGCCCCGTATGTATTGACTAAATTGAGCGGGTCAAAGGAAGTATTCATCACCTGTTTTGATGATATCATATTTTTCACTGGATTATAACTCAAGATCAAGACAATTGAAAAGACTATCCAGACCGCTATCTGAAATGGTAACGAAACGGGCGCTGGTTGAGGGAGTACGATCGGTAAAAATTGAGTAATGAAGTCATCACTAAATGTACTAAAGGCAAGCACGAGGGTGAGTACGTTGAGAAAGGCAAAATTCCCTGTCAACATTAACCAAAGTTGGAATCCAATGGTTATGATTCCAGCAATCGCTGCAATCGGTTGTGGGGCAAAATAGAAGACTGGAACAAGTAACTCAACAAAATGATTGACTATCACAGCCAATCGATGGAGCCATGTCGGGAAATGATGAGCAAACCAGCTAATCGGATTAGGCATTGGCTGTGTCTCATAATGATAGTCCATACAGGTTAAGTCTCGCCAGCATTCATCTCCGCGTATTTTAATCAACCCTGCACCAAACATATTCCTGAATAGCAACCATCGAAAGAGCCAAATAATAATGACTGGGGTTGCCATATAGATCGGGCCAAGAAATATAGCCAAAAAGCCCGTTTCTAATAACATCGATTCCCATCCAAATCCATAAAATGTTTGTCCTGCATTCACGAACGAAAGGTACAACACCCAAAGAAGCCCCCAGACGAGGACATAGCCCACAATACCACCAGCACTTGGTAATCCAGAAATGGCGATTACCGACAGCAAAACTCCACTCCAGGCAGCAAATTCAATGACATCATCACTCGGTTTAAAATAAAATAAACTTGGTCGTTCACGGAAATCCCAACGCTCGATATAATTTTGCATAGGTAATATGCCATCTTCTCCGACAAGCGGTCGGTATTGGTTGAGTGCAACCAGGAATGCAATCAAATAAAGAAATGAAATGCCCCGTAACAACACAAATCGAACGAGCCAATATGGCCCTGGATCCCATGGTCCAAAGGACATTTACTAGATACTTAGTACCGTAGCAACACTAAAATACCCAGTGAACTCCTTCCTACTCCACATTAAGAAGGCCAATGGATCCACAAGTAATCATATAAAATACCGAGAAGTTTGGGACTACTACCTTACTTAGTTCAAGAATTTGTAGTTGATATATTGATATGCTTCTTTTGTAAGTGAACAGTAAGATTACCGGTGTGATTGGTTATGGTCCACGTAAATTGCTTTTTGATCTGCTTTTGTGTATCACCTTCAGGGTAAAAGACACGTACTGTAACCGTATACGTTCCCTTTTTTGCAATAATATCTTCGAAAGTGATAGATTGATTCGCTGGGATTTTGCTCATTTTACTGAAAATCATTATTTTCGTATCCGGTTTGCCACACGGCGGTGTCGTGTTGCGACAGTCAGATTCTTGCATGTAGGTAATAGTAAGCTGATATCCGACTGTATCATTTGCAAGATTGTGAAGAGTAATATCTCGGGGATCCGCAACATTCTTTGCTGGATCAGGATCGCTAAATGGCAATGTGATCTCATCGGGTGTAGATGTGGTCTGTCGAGTGACTGTATAGTGATCATCGGTCATTTGGAATGATACATTTTCCTCAGTCACGACTCGTACATTTGTAGGAGGAGAATCATGGACCCGAATGAGAATTGTTTCAATCGTAATATCAGCAGTGGATATGGTGCTGGAATCATTAATGTGTACAGTCACCTTCCCATTCTTTTTCATCAATGATTCGATACGGTAATTGGGAACTGATGATTCCGGAAATGCTTGAATGACGATTAAATACGCACTCGAAAAATCAGTCTGATTGATAAATTGACGGGCCTGTGTCGGTAATGCCGACATATTAAATCGTGATACTTCAGATGGAGAAGTGACTGTCGTAACATAAAATTTTTGCGTATAATTACTATCAAAGTTATACGTAATACCTCCCTCAATAATTGGACTTCCCGTTCCACCATGATCAAATACATATGATTCATAAGATGGTATTTTAGATCCAGTCGTATTAGCTGGAGAGATACATCCTGCAGTGAGTATTAAAACACCAAATGCCAATATTGCGGATTTTTTCATCATCTCTATAGAAGGATAGGGGCAATCAAAATTTAAACATGGGCATAGGTGAAAAAAATTTTGTAGTGAATCGTCCCACAAGGCAATTATAACTCACAGGGACATCCCTGAGATGTCACTGGCATCTCAGTTGTTGCTCCAATTGTGCATCAATCAAACTATAGGTGAAAAATACCGAGTCCGCTAGAAGGAACATCGAAAGGATTTAATTTTCAATGGATGCTAAAAGGTTGGCACCATAATAATGGGCTCTAGATGAGGGTTCGAAATTCTTCATCGGATAGTTCTTTCAGTATTGTATCAGCTTCATTTTGGACGCGTTGGAAATCATCCATGAGCTCTGTATATTCCTCGCTCTCTGCTAGTTCGCCCTCAGATTTCGATGTTTCCAAGGCCGATTTTTTGGCGGCCAACTGGTAATACTGGTGTACCACATCATCATATTCGCTTAATTTCTGCAGTTTATCTACTACAGAAAGAAGATCGGATTTTGTGATCGGTTTAATGAGATAATCATCAAAATCCATCTCTACGATATCAAAATCTGGATCAACAGCAGTTACCATCACAACTTGACAATGGAGGTCCCGCTGGGAAATCTCCTCAAGCACATCATCACCGGAGACATTCGGCATTCGTCGGTCTAATATAATAATATCTATCGACGGATCGAGAAGGTCGAGAGCCTCCTCACCACTATACGCAGTTTTTACGGCATATTGTTCCTCAGTAGCGAACCATTCTGAGTAAAGATCAGCAAGGGATTTCTCATCTTCAACAACCAAAACGGTAATCGTATTAGTAGTCATTTTGACATTCTCGAGGGCTTCGTTGTTGAGTTTTGCCTGCTGTGGTGAAGGTCTTTTCATATTAGGTTGCTCGATAGTAAAAGAATAGCCGGTAAAGTCCGCCGCTCAGATATCTATTGGGGGCGGTCACTATCTGGTTACTTACTTACGTGTAACTTTGTCGATTATTTTTATCTTCAGAGATCATAATTATACTCAACACTGGGATAGAGTAAATAAATGCCAGAATTATCACGGCGAGCCTATTTAGGGTCAGTCACAGCGGGTCTTGTCGCCAGTAGTGGCTGTCTCAGTCTGGGGAATGCTTTCTCAAGTTCGAATAAAAAGGGGAATATACCGCTTGCAAATCACCCGAATTATCTGGATTATGATCTGAAATTTTTACAAGAACATGTAATGAGCGGCGGCGTTCCCAAAGATGGGATTCCGTCGATAGATAATCCAAAATTCGTTGATGTTAGCAGAGGGAACGAAATAATGGAAGATGGTGACATTGTGTTTGGAGTCAAGCGAAACGGTGTCGTCAAAGCATATCCACAACATATACTCGTTCACCACGAGATCGTTAATGACGTTCTTAATGATGAACCGGTGAGCGTTACCTACTGTCCCTTGACAGGCACTGTAATCGGATACCGGCGAGGCGACACGACATTTGGCGTTTCAGGAAATTTACTCAATAATAATTTAGTAATGTATGATCGTGCCACCGACAGCCGGTGGCCACAGATTCTTGGCAGGGCTATTTCTGGATCGTACAAAAACAAAACATTACAGGAATTTCGGGTGATTTGGACAACTTGGGAACGATGGCGGGATGCTTTCCCAGATACGCAAGTTCTTTCGAGGGATACTGGCTATGCTAGAAACTACGAGGTAGATCCATATGGAGCATATAATCCTCGAAGGGGATATTATAAATTATCTGCTTCACCTTTGTTCCCGGCGTTGCGCCAGAGCGACCTGTTTAAACCAAAACGCATTGTTATCGGCGCCCGGAATCGGAACGGCGCAGCGGCATTTCTAAAGGATACGCTCCGAAGCAAAAAACTCATGCGAGGGACGATCGGCGATTCAGAAATCATCGCAGTGTATGATGATGAGTTAGATACAGGGTATATCTATTATACAAAAGACACACCAAAACTAACCGTCAAACAAGGACAAATTGTCAACACTAATGGAGAATCAATCGAACCTGAACGTCTTCCGGGGTCGAAATTATTGAGTTTCGATGCGATGTGGTTTGCTTGGTATGGACTATACCCTTCAACTAATGTCTATTACTAAAAATACATTAATAAAGACAAAAGTTGGATTATCGTTACTGCCCCGACGGAGCGATACACAATTTATTACTGGTATAATTGGGGTAGTGTACCTCGTAATATATTCATGGGCCGTTGGCAATCTCAGTATAGGAACTGACTATGATGTTTCATTATTTATCGTCGACAACCCACTGCAGCGAATGATGCAATCCCGTGGGTTTTTCTCATTCGAACCGATAGCAAGATTGAAAATCGGTCCTGTGGTATATTTATTTTCTCCATTAGATTTCGGAATTGCTCTTATTCTTGCAACGTTAGTTGCACTTAACGTGGGGTTGGTATATTTACTCATCCTCCAACCAACCGCGTGTGGAATTGAATCGTCGGTTGGAATTCTCGGAGCAATACCCGCGTTATTATCTGGAACGGCGTGTTGCGGTCCAGTTATATTAATAATTATTGGGATTCAAGCGACCGGAATTCTGATAACCATCTTTAAATTCCTCGTGCCTGGTGCAATCATACTTTTGATCGGTAGTCTTCTACTCCTTGGGCGGAATATATCTCCCGAAAATATCTGAAAGAAGTGTATTCCGTTTTCCCCGATATTATGAAATGGTAGTTTCTAGATTGATATTATTCAATCCCTAAAGAACGGGATTGTACCCGCGTGTTATCTGGGAGGATGCCAATATAAGGAAGGTGAACTACCCCGCCCTACTCAGCGGCTGACGCCGCTTCCCTGAGGATGGGGCTTCCGTGCTCTCGCGTTGGACTTTCTGCTTCTACGACGGTGTTTGCAAGC
>JBDGRB010000313.1:0-5773 GCA_042218485.1 Halobacteriaceae archaeon
TATTCTTCAAATGATCGTGGCCTGCTTACATCTACTCGAAAGACCATTCTCCTATAATAGACATTTGTTTTGCAATACCCCTATATTCTCTGGCTTTTTGGCTACATTACTCATCATTCGGATATTCGTTCTTATTGCTTGAATCCTGGATCGAAATTATCGCCGAATCCAGTAACTTCATTGAAACCGGTTAATGGGACAATATAAATCATATATCACTATATGAAATTACTACATTGAATCTATGTTTATTTCTTGAGATATGCATTTCTTTTCCTGAACTCAGAGATGATATCGAATTCCTTCTTGTGATTATCTCAATCGCTGCCAATAAAGAATTCCGGCAAGGATTACTAACCCAAGTATTGTAAGGGCGGTGATACCAGTGAGTGGGTTCGTTTGCATAGAGGTTCGGTCAGTCATAGACATATTTATGGGAATTATTCTGGTTGGTTCGCGTGTTATATCGTCCAATATTGGTGGGACTGAAACGTCTTCAGGTAATGAAACGCCATATCCAAATGGAGTCGCATATTGATCAATCCAAACGATTTCACCTTCTGTTGACAATGCATAGGTACGATTGAGTTGGGTTCCGATATATACATGGTTTGATGTCACAGTCGGGCGTTGTAATACGAGTGGTCCAATTTCCGTTCGCCAAATTAATGACCCGTTATCAACTGCTAAAACTACTTCATTTGTCGTTGCATACACGCGTCCATGAGCGCCTATCGTTGGCGCAACGGCGGATCCGACGGAATATTCCCAGCGTATTTTACCTTCCTGGATTCCAAGGATTCGGCCATTGAAGGTACCAACGACTACGAGTTGATTCGTTATTGATGGTTCCCGCCAAAGCCCACCAGTGTGTACCCTCCATTTTTGAGAACCATCTTCGGATACAGCAATGACTGTTCCGTTTGTTTCAAAATATACGGAACCTTTTGAATTAGTCGCAAGGTGATCTACTGGTTCAGTATATGTTTTCCTCCATAATTGATCGCCGGTAGGTGTTACGCTATATAGTAACCCACGAGAATTTGTTTTGACTCCGATATAGATATGATTACGGCCGACGCCGATCCCCGTTATCCTTTTACCCTTCTTAAATCGCCAGGCTACTGACCCCTCTTCGGTTGTCAGGGCAACCACGGCCGTAGGAGTCTGCACAAAAATGCGCTGTTTGCCTGCAACAATTGCAATTATTGGGATAGATCGATTTTGTTTTGGGATTCGTGTTGACCACGCTTTGCTTCCCGTTTCTGTAACAGCAATTACCGTCCCCTCTATCGTGGCGATAAATATTTTATTATCACTATATTCTGCCCGAGTGACGAGTTCTTCACCAGCGTTATAAATCCACCGCGGACTTCCATCTTTATTGAGGCCATACAGGATCCCGTCTGTCCCACTGACATAGAGTGTGCCGTTATTTCCGACTGCGGGAGGGTAATATATTAAGCCAATATAATGAGCGCTAACCGACGTTATGAATACAATACCAAGGAGAAGAATACCGCCGGTGACAATATGGCGAAGAGTGTCCATTATTGGATTTTCTTTATCATAGTATGCCCAACAAAATGTAGTTTTGTCCCAAACCGAGACGATGAAATTGAGACGGTTATATTCTGGCGCGGTGATTTTCCAGAATACGAACTTTGAACTATGTCCATCCCGAAAGAATTTTAAGCGGTGATGTCACGATCTATCATCCCGATTGTAGAGGGATACAGGAAAACAATAATAAGTCTAGTTATTGGCGTTTTTAGTTTTATTTTCATCCCAAAAGCTACTGCTCATAGCGGGAGTATCCATGCAGGTATTCCTCACTGGATCCTGTTGGGGGTTTTTCTTGGTGGTATTACCATTGTCGGCGTAAGTGTTCTTTATTCCCGCGTTCTCCCAAGCCCAGACCAACGGCTGTTTCTGTTTGGTCTCTTTTCGGGTATGTTTTTAGTTATCGTTAGTCTGATCGGCCTAGTGGAGATCCAAATTGAGCCATTGACAACTAATGCAACGCCTATCCCTCGTGATTGGTACCCACTGATCGCATTTACTGTCGGTATTGGTATTATTATTCTTAGTGTTGGTCTCGGCATCTTGAAATGGTCATCCCGGCCTGCATACCCTATATTTGGCAGTGTGCTTGGATTATGGATAGCCTACCCTGTGCTTATAGTTTCAACCCAGTATTCACATCCGGCTGGTTATATAATTGCCTTCAGCGTGCCCCTTCTTGTTGGTTATATCATCTGGACAGACATTTCCCCGATATTTTCGTTTCTAGATCCACGCTCGCGTCGCATAGGCATTTTGAGTGCAGGGTTCTTTGCCCTCTTTTATCTTTTTTCCTCAGGCCTCCTTACTCTGAACCCAGAGCAAGGCATAAACGTGCCAAATAATTCGTTTTTTGTCATAACTGAGTTTGCATATCCTCTTGTCTTGTGGCCTGCGATAGAATTTTATATCGCATCAATACCGTTATTCGGTGCAATTTCTGTCGGGACGCTTCTGACGTTGATCATACTCACTGGGTTAGTTGGCCTGAATACAGCCTTGGCGACTACAATATGGCAATATAATATTGATATTACCCGTTCCTATGGGATACTTGGAGGCGTCGCAACGACTGGCGCCACAGCATGTTGTTGCTGTGCCCCAGCGATTTATGGTATTATCAGTGCGGCAGTCGGAGTATCTGCAAGTCCATTGTATTGGATCTTTTTGGATCCTGCCTCGCCAATTGGATCGATATTTTTCGTGGGTGCGACAGTATTGATGACTGCTAGTTGTGTTCAGCTTGGATCCTCGATACGTGACTCGGATGTGTGTTCTATTTCCGCATAATATTATTAATATTTGCTACTAGTATTAATAAATAATATTAATTTATTATAAGTATCTAACAGGCAAATTAATAAAATGGGAACCGCTAGCAACACCTAATGGCAGATCACGGATCGCATAGGGATATCCAGGACACTGATGGATCCGAAAGTATATCTGGAGTTGAAGAGGAGGCCGTTGTCAAATTTTCCGTTCCGGAAATGGATTGTGCCTCATGTGCGGACAAAGTCGAGAATGCTATTAGTTCACTTTCTGGTATCGAGACATACGAAACGCATCCGACGCTTGGAAAGGTAGTTGTTACGTATAATGACACCGCTATAAATAAGACAGATATTATTGATGTGATCGAAAATGCCGGCTATACCGTGACGGACACGACGATGAATAGTACGCAAAGTACAATAGACTCAATTTCCAGCATCTGGACGTCACCACGTGCGATTAAAACGTGGATTAGTGGCATTTTCGTTGGATTTGGTCTCTTGGGTGAATTTATCCTGTCGGATTTTAATCTTTACATTACTACTTTCGCTGGAAATGAGTTTTTCTTGGCCGATATCTTCTTTTTGATCGCCATCGCATTTGGTGGCCAAGAGATTTTCTATAACGGATATTATTCGGCTCGGAATTTGAATCTCGATATTGATTTCTTGATGTCGACAGCTATCATCGGTGCTCTGATTGCGAGTTTCATCTTTGGTGAATCACTATACTTCGAAGCAGCGACCTTGGCGTTTCTATTCAGTGTCGCTGAACTTTTGGAAACTTATTCTATGGACCGTGCTCGGACCTCACTCCAGGAATTAATGGATCTTTCTCCTGATACAGCTACGGTAAAACGTGATGATAGTGAGGAAACTGTTCCCGTTGATGAGCTTGAGGTCGGTGATATTATTGTGGTCAAACCAGGTGAAAAAATCCCAATGGATGGTGAAGTTATTACGGGTGAGAGTGCCGTCAATCAAGCTCCGATTACTGGTGAAAGTGTACCTGTCGATAAGACCACTGGTGATGAAGTCTTTGCTGGCACGGTTAATGAAGAGGGCTACCTCGAAATTAAGGTTACATCTGAATCGAGTGATAATACTCTTTCCCGCATTATTGAAATGGTCGAGGACGCCCAATCGAATAAAACTGAACGGGAGCAATTTGTCGAACGGTTCGCTGATTACTATACACCTACTGTCGTTGTATTTGCCATTCTAGTAACTCTTGGCAGCCCTTTTATTCTTGGCACAGAGTGGGCAACCGCAATTGTATATGGGTTAACACTATTAGTGCTTGCCTGCCCCTGTGCGTTTGTTATTTCAACCCCGGTATCGGTTGTCTCTGGTATTACAAGCGCCGCAAAAAATGGTGTGTTGATCAAAGGCGGCAATCATCTCGAGGCAATGGGTGCTGTCGATGTGATTGCCTTCGATAAAACCGGTACCTTGACGAAGGGTAATCTCACTGTTACTGATGTAATTCCCCTGAATGATAACAGCGAAGAAGATGTCCTCAGATGTGCCCGAGGTCTCGAAAGACGAAGTGAACATCCGATCGGTGAGGCAATTTTAGAGCATGCAGATGAGATAGAATCTCGGGAACGAGAAATCCAGAATTTCGAGAGTATTACGGGCAAAGGTGTTCGGGCAGATATTGGTGGGACGCCACATTTCGCCGGCAAACCCGGCTTATTTAAAGAATTAAATTTTGACCTCTCCCATGTCCATGCGACCACAGACGGTGGGGTCGTAACCCAAACCGCTCGAGAGATTTGTGACCGAAATAATTGTCTTGATTTACTTGAAGATACCGTTCCCAAACTCCAATCTGAAGGAAAGACGGTTATATTGGTTGGGACTGAAGACGAACTTGAGGGTATAATCGCTGTCGCTGATGAACTTCGAGAGAACGTCAAACAAACCATCGCGACACTCAAAGAATTGGGCATCACGCGAACGATTATGCTGACCGGAGATAATGAACGAACTGCAAAAGCGATAGCTGATGAGGCTGGTATCGATGAGTATCAGGCTGAGTTACTGCCTGAAGAAAAGGTTGCATTTATCGACGATATCATTGATGAAGGCGAAACCGTCGCTATGGTCGGCGATGGGATTAATGATGCACCCGCACTTGCTACCGCGACGGTTGGTGTTGCGATGGGCGCAGCTGGAACCGATACCGCCTTAGAAACGGCAGATATTGCGCTTATGGGGGATGATCTCTCGAAGCTTCCATATCTCTATGAACTTGCTGATAATGCAAATAGCGTAATCAGAGAAAATATTTGGACGAGTCTGGGTGTCAAAGCTGGGCTTGCAGTTGCTGTCCCGTTTGGATACGTGCCGATATGGTTGGCCGTTCTCGCCGGCGATGCAGGTATGACATTAGGGGTAACAGGTAATGCAATGCGTCTTTCTCGACTTAGCCCTGATCGCGATATCTCGTCGTTAGGGGAATAAGGAATATGCGATATATTTCTCCGATGAATCAATTGGTATAATTTCATTTGTGGATTTTCATAGCGGATACAGCGCGGAAACCCACCCCCTTCAGGGGTGGGAGGAAGCGCGTACGCTCCGTGCAACAACCCACCGAAGACGACAGGGCCAACTCCCCAATAATTTTGAACCACCAAGCCTACACATGATACGTCAAGTGATTCTACACATCTATTCTATGCTCAAGAAAGTACACGAAGGCTGGCGATCGTTGCTGGTCTCAATTTTATCGGATTTATTCTAGAATCAATCTCCAATTCAATGCTTAACAAATTATTTTCAATCTGCAGTCTCCCCCTTCAGTTCATCCCAAATACCTGATTTTCGTAGTAAATATGAGAATGAAATTTGCAAAATTGAGTGACCTTTTACCGTCAAGAAATCATGTATATTTTTCGCCAGAGGTTTCAGATTTTGTTGTTCAAATA
>JBDGRB010000301.1:0-3696 GCA_042218485.1 Halobacteriaceae archaeon
TCGGGGAATCCCACACCTCTTCAGGGGTGGGAGGAGGTCAAAGGAACGACCGCACGATCAGAGTTTGAGTTATATTGTTTGTCTGTCATAGGTGATCAACCTCCGTTGAATTGTCTGTAATCATATTCCCGTTGAATAGATTATTCATATCAATGCGATTTGTTTGGCAAATCGAGTATCTCAGCATTCTATCAGGTAAATGGCTTCACACTGGGTTATTACCCTATGATATAATAAATGATAGGGATAGATATACGTAAAATAACACAGACAAATAATAGCTTTTGCCTACACTTTTCAAATTTACTTCTCTGTCATTTGATGAAAATAATATATTCTTAGGATCCAAGGAAAGAAATGAAACGAATTTTTATTAACTCCTACAGGCTACGTCCCCGCCCGCAAGGAGCACCCCACAGGTGCGGGTAAGGTAGAGAAGTTTATGTCGGGATTTTCGTGTAAAGCTCCCGATAATTTTTCCCATAAAGAATGTATTCGATATTCTAATTGTATGATTTTATTTATATGTATCCATATGATTTGAGTAATGAGCGATACTTCAGCTGATAAATCAAGTAACGTCGAACGATCCAACATAGACACGCCAAATACGTTTTTCAACGCACTCATTGGCGCCGTGATTTCACTTGTAGCGAGTCCGATGTTACCGTTTGCGACGATTGTCGGTGGGATGGTAGCTGGTTATCTGCAGGGGACAGACTTACGTGAAGGCGGTCTCGTAGGCGGGTTATCTGGTGGTATTGCCCTCATTCCCTTGTTTTTCTTTATGTGGCTATTTATTGGAATTGCGTTGATCGGATCCGTCCGTTCGTTATTCGTCTTTGGTCTAATCGGCATTTTTGCAGTTCTTTTTATGGCACTCTATTTCATTGGGGCTGGTGCCCTCGGTGGTGTTTTGGGGAGTTATATCAAACAGGAAGTATAACAATAATGATCTGATCTATCGACCAAATCAGTAGTGCATTAGGAAATGAACAACGCTTGAGGGAAAATAGGATCCGGACAATTGGTTGTGAATGTCAATCACTCTGGTCCGTTATCGTTTGTGTCTCGTCGGGCCGTTCGTTCTGCTTCATCCCGTCGCATGGATCTTCGTTTGGAATGCTCCAACCGAACGAAATAATACAGCAGAATTGGCAGAATAAGTCCACCAATGAGGATGACACCAAAAATGAAGAATTCCATCATCCCAGAAAGATATCAACAATATCACTTGTGCCGGAGGTCGTATCCCGATAGAGTTCGGAATAGCCACAGTTTGTACAGGAAACGACCTTGAACGAGTTCGTTTGGATATCAAACATTTTTGAGAGACCACCACCAGTCGTCGATATTGTGCCAACGTCGGTATTTTCATGCCCACACTTCGGGCAACCACGCTCTGTTTCGTCCGCTTCGTTGGGGACCATATATCAACTCACGATTTGTGTTGCTAAATATATTTTCATTGATATAGGTGAATAGCGAAAAACTCGATAGTTATTCGGATTGAGGCGTGGAAATTCAGTGGATAAATATATCTAATATTTCTTTGAGTTTACACAACACTTATTCACAGGCCCAGTCAAATATCCCCAATCATGCCCTCCATCAAAACTCAGGGACTTACAAAACAGTTTGGTGATGATATCGTCGCCGTCAAGGATCTCGATCTGACCGTCGAAGAAGGCGAAGTATTTGGCTTTCTTGGGCCCAATGGTGCTGGAAAATCAACGACTATCAATCTCTTACTTGATTTTATTCGACCAACTAAGGGCTCAATTGAAGTCCTGGGATTAGACGCCCAAGAACACCCTGCCAGGATCCGCGAACGAGTTGGCGTACTTCCCGAAGGCTATGGCTTTGATAATGCCCTCGTTGGTCGGGAGTATCTTGAGTGGGCGATTGACACACGTGATGCTGATAACGATCCAGATGAATTGTTAGAATTAGTCGGCCTCGATGATGCTGGTAACCGCATTGCGGGCGACTATTCAAAAGGGATGCAACAGCGGCTTGCCTTTGCAATGGCATTGGTTGGTGATCCTGAACTGCTGATTTTAGACGAGCCCTCAACAGGGCTTGATCCAAATGGCATCAAACAACTTCGTGAGATTGTCCGTGACCTCGCCGATAAGGGAACAACAGTCTTTTTCTCCAGTCATATTCTCGATCAAGTTGAAGCGGTGTGTGACCGTGTAGGCGTATTGAATGAAGGAGAGTTAGTCGCCCTCGATTCACTTGAAGGATTGCGTGACAGTATTGGTGTGCAAGCCACGATTCAATTTGTCTGTGCATCCAAACCAGTCCCATCCGAACTTGGTGTCACCGAGTTGGATGGTGTGGCTGACGTGGCCGTTGATGATCGAACATTAATCGTAACCTGTGAGGATCCAAGCGTAAAAATTGATGTGGCGGAACACGTCGCACAATCTGCTACCATTGTCGATATTCTCTCGGATACAGTCTCACTTGAAACGTTATTTAGTGAATTAACGGAAGGTGGACGTGACCAACGGCCAGAATCACATGACCAAGCGCCATCGGAGGTCTCCACATGAGTATTCGAACGGTGGCGAAAAAGGATTTCAAGACCGCGAGTCGATCAAAAGCACTGTGGAGTGTTGCGATCGGTCTTGGATTACTGTTTACGTTGATAACATATGGGTATCCGATCGGTCGATCGTCTCTGTCACAAGCGGTCATGGAATTGTTGACCACCCTAACGATGGCAATTGCCATTCTCTTGCCGATTGTGGCACTGGTGAGTAGTTATATGGCAATCGCCGGTGAACGGGCCTCCGGTGGTATTAAGTTTTTATTGAGTTTTCCAAATACACGCCGTGATGTATTTCTTGGCAAACTATTCAGTCGGATCACGATCGTCGGTGCAGGCGTGGTATTCATCTTTGGCGCAACTGTAAGTATGATCCTCGCCAAATATAGTGTGGTACCCATCCAGACTGTAATCGGGCTTTTCGTCCTGACAGTTGGCTATGGCGCAATCTTTGTCGGGATTGCAGTTGCCCTCTCGGCAGCCGTAGCCTCTCGTACCCGCGCAATTGCGACGGCAATTGGCGCATATTTTCTGCTAGTAATATTTTATGTCGTGCCCTTCTTTCGTTTTTCCACAATAATTCAGTGGATCCACACCACGATATTAGGATTTTCGCCGAATCCAGATCTTTACAATGCCATCACCTACACAAGTCCCTTTATTGCGTTTCGGAAAGCGACCAATCTCGTTTTTCCGGACAATCACGATGCACTGATTTTCCAACGGGCAACCGAAGTAGCTAACTCTAGTCTCCCGTTCTATCTGACAGATGTATTTTCGCTCGTTATTGTGGCTGTTTGGTTGATTCTGCCACCAGTAATTGGATATTTCCGATTCAATCGAGCTGATCTCGTATGAGAATTATCCATTCAATATTCCATACTGTCAATAGCAATGATACGAAATAATTCCTATTCGACCGTACTCCTCGGACTCGGTATTGTGTTCTTAATCATTCCAATAGTATTTCCATTTCCCCAAGTCCTCTATCATAGCACACGGCCATCAATTATCGGGGATGCATCAAAAGCCAAAGAACGTGGTTTCAAAGTCGTTTCCTATGATAATTTATCCGACCGCGCCCAAGAACTCTACATTCAAACATTACAGCACGACGGAGAGTATAGCGTCCCTGTCGG
>JBDGRB010000301.1:3796-5606 GCA_042218485.1 Halobacteriaceae archaeon
TATCGGTCGTTCTCGGCATTGTGGCTATTGGGACAGGTGGCTATCTCCATGTTCGGCCATAGGCATGCAAATGATTGTATCTCTCAAAGTCGAAATCATATTCTTAAGTATATAATATGGCATCGATCACCAAACAAAAATAGAATATCCGCCTTGAATGCGTAGAATGATGATATGATAAAACTAGTTCAAAAATTTTGTTCCCCCTCCCAATCACAACCCTCCCGAGTTCGTTGGTTTTGGACATCATAAATTGACCAGCGGAACTTCGCTTGTCTAAACAATTCTATGACGTGAAAAGCGAAGTGGAGTTGTGTGGCCAGCATCTTTATGGGGATTACCTGTGAAAGTATATCTCGGTGAGATAACATATGGGCATTCTTGATTCGTTCGGCGCACTTGTCGCCAGTATCATCGCTGCAATCGTCATGTTAATATTTGCCGTCATAACGTTTTTCATTACCGTGTTCATCGTGAGTGCCGGAGCAAGTCTAGCTGGCTTTTCACCAAGCGGTGATTTCGTCATCCTCTCGGCGGCTATTATTGCCGCTGGATCCATCGTCGCTGGTGCGACGCCGATGTCAGGGTTGACTGCTACATAACCCAATCTATATATTGGTATCACCGAACCGAGTCGATAGCGAGGGAGCAATGAGTCTCGAAGATATAGCGGCTCCACCCATGACGATTTCCGCAGATACAACCGTCAGTGATGCAATTGACCAATTTCAGGCTGAAAATCAAGAATTGGCGTTAGTGCTATCAGAGGGCAATGTCGTTGGCCTCCTCACAGCCACCGATGCCTTTGAGGCGGTAATGGGGGAACTTGAGGATCCACTCGATACCCAGCATAACGTCCCCACAGGTGGGTAGCAAAACCGATTATTTTGGATCGGTCACTGCTTAGGCAGAGCAATGATAAATCAAAAATTGAATAGTTTGGTAGTACCTAGACGTGGATATATTCTATGTCTCGTACAACCTATCGCTGTGTCTGTGGGTTAGAACTCAAATACAAACAGGATCTCGTGAAAGAACGCGGTGCCGGACCGCCGACATGGAAATGTAAGGATTGTGGTTCACAAATCCCGAGCATGGTTGCTGAAAAAATCAGTCATCAACATCCGTCCTGATTGCATCGAAACTTATTGGGCAGTAAGCTATACCTTTACATATGGACTTTACCGTTATCAAAGGGAATATCGCCAACAAAAGTGCAGATGCATTGGTCAATGCTGCCGGTACAAGTTTACAAATGGGGAGTGGCGTTGCCGGTGCACTTCGCCGCGGTGCAAATGGCCCGATCAATCAAGAAGCGACCGAAAAAGGTCCTGTCGATCTCGGTGAGGTGGCCGTCACTGATGCCTATGATCTCGATGCGGAGTATGTTATTCATGCGGCAGCGATGCCCCACTATGGTGATGGTCGGGCAACTGCTGAGAGCATTCGGAAAGCAACCCATAATGCCTTAGCGAAGGCAGATGAACTGGGTTGTGAATCAGTTATTGTACCTGTACTCGGAACAGGAGCGGCAGGATTTTCGTTTGAAGAGGGCGCAAATATCGTGTGCGAAACAATCAATGAATATGAATCATCTCAATTGACGGATGTCAGTGTGATTGCGTATTCAGATGAGGAATTTGAAACTCTGTCACGAGTTGCTAAAGATATTCGATGAAGCTAAATATGAATATACCCGAATTGCTAAATTAGTTTATTTCCGACTACTGTTCCTAATCAGCAAGCAATCTATTACCGATATTTCGTGGAAAATGCTTGCAATACTATAGCTATTCGTGATATCCAGTTA
>JBDGRB010000178.1:0-5572 GCA_042218485.1 Halobacteriaceae archaeon
AGAACTCGTTGCAGAGGCCGAACGCCACGGCTGTACGCACATCGCGTTCGAAGACTTGGAGCAGATTCGAGAGCGCATCAGCGACGGCAAGAAATTCCAACAGTGGGCGTTCCGTGCGTTGCAGGAGCAAGTCACATACAAAGCCGAGGAACACGGCATCGTGGTTGAGACAGTCGAACCATCCTACACCAGCCAGCAATGCTCGAAATGTGGGTGTACGCTCGAAGAAAACCGTGACGGGCAATGTTTTGCCTGCTTGGACTGTTCGTACTCGGTGAACGCCGACTATAACGCGGCGAAAAACGTGGCCCGAAAACTTGCGCTGAAACTCCAGCGGGGGCAGAAGTCCCCTGCTGGAGGGGCGTTCTGTCAGTACGCCCTGAAGTCAGGGATGATGACCGTGAACGCTACTGAAGTGGCGTCCGACACTCCCGTGTCGGCAGAACGAGAGTCCACTGACAAGCCCACCGCTTCAGCGGTGGGTAGCTGACCATGACTGGCGACTGTGTTGGGTGTCTTGAAAAATAATAGCGGCCGATCTGGAATCTCATTACCCATCTCTTCTGCGTGACCTGAATAGTTTCGACCAATACAGATAATTTTCGTTGGATCTGTGGGGGGTAAAATTGTTACGTCTTCCCACCGGTATGTTTGGCCTGCGGCATTTATTGTTGAGTCTTGCTGTGTTATTCCAGTCCGGGTACGGCCTGATTGATCTCGGAAACGAATCTGAGCCATATCAATACCTACAGATCAACATACATAGATTCTGCGTGATTCCTCCGAGTTGTCCATTAGATCATTGGTAAATTCAACGCCATATATTTAATAACCAATAAATTAGTGCATATAACCGGACAAACACAAAATTATTTACCAGTATTTAATAACGAACCGTTAAGAATATCGCTAATTATTAAACAAATATATCGAAATAGTTTTAACGCTTGTTGAGTTGGTACAACAATATACGATATGTCCGATCGAACCGACATTCAACCTGGGGCCAAGTCAGCCACGGAAGTTATCGATACCGTTCAAAACGAACCGATTGATGAGGTTCGACTCCAGTTTACGGATATTCTCGGAGTCGTAAAAAACGTCTCTATCCCGCCGTCACAAATCGAGAAGGCCTTTGATGAAGGAATCTGGTTTGATGGATCCTCTATTGAAGGGTTTGTTCGGATCCAGGAATCCGATATGCGCCTCGACCCCGATCCAGAAACATTTGCAATTCTTCCCTGGCAGGAATCTCGCAGTGGGGCCTCAGTTGCCAGACTTATCTGTGATGTGAGGGATACAGATGGATCGCCATTTGTCGGCGATCCCCGTTATGCGCTCAAACGAGCCTTAGATGATGCTGCTACCCTCGGCTATGAGTTCAATGCAGGTCCAGAACCTGAATTTTTTGCGTTCAAAACTGAGGACGGCGAACCTGTTTTAGAAACGCATGATGCTGGGGGATATTTTGATCTCGCACCAAAGGACCTTGCCTCGGATCTCCGACGAGATATCATCTCACATCTCCGCGAAATGGGGTTTGAAGTTGAGGCAAGCCATCATGAAGTCGCCGAGGGTCAACATGAAATCGATTTTAAATATGCGGATGGGCTAACGACTGCTGACAATATAGCCACGTTCCGAGCAGTAGTCCGTGCCACTGCTGCATTACATGATCTACATGCCACATTCATGCCCAAACCAATTACTGGGATCAATGGGAGCGGGATGCATACCCATCTATCCTTATTTGAGAATGGTGAAAATGCGTTTTATGATAGTGACGATGAATTCAATCTCTCAGAAACCGGCAGGCAGTTTCTTGCAGGTATTCTCGATCATGCCCCAGCACTCACTGCGATCTGTAATCCAACAGTGAATTCATATAAACGGCTCGTGCCTGGCTATGAAGCACCGGTCTATATCGCATGGAGTGATGTCAATCGATCAGCCCTTATTCGAAAACCAGCTGCCAGAAGACCTGCAGCATCACGGATTGAATTACGGTCACCGGATCCATCCTGTAATCCCTATTTAGCACTTGCGACAATTCTTCAGGCTGGCCTTGATGGAATCGAGCGTGAACTTGAGGCGCCACAGCCAGTTCGTGAAAACATCTATGAGTTTGATGAGCAAAAACGTGAAGAATATGGTATCGAAACCCTTCCCGATAATCTATCGGAGGCAATTGATGCGCTTGTCGGTGATGATGTGATTCAAGAAGCCCTTGGTGATCACATCGTTGAAAAGTTTATCGAGGCAAAACGGACCGAATATAATGAATACCGTGCCGAAGTCAGTCCATGGGAATTGGACAGATACCTTGAAACCTTTTAGGGGCTAAGTTGGTTATAATGACATCCCAGGACACCGATATTACGAAGAAGACCGCTGATTTGTTGGAATTATCAAATACCGAGCTTGCAGAACGCAAAGATCAAATTATCACCTTTATCCAAGATACAGTAGCGAATGCAAACGCAGATGGAGGCGTAATCGGACTATCAGGTGGAATTGATAGTACCACTACCGCATTCCTTGCAAAGGAGGCGCTCGGCGCCGAGAACGTCCATGGCCTCATCATGCCAAGTGATGTCAATTCGGACGAAAATATGAGCGATGCAGAACGGGTTGCTAATATGCTGAATATTGCGTATGACGTTATCGAAATTAATCCGATTTTTGATGCATTTACAACGACATATCCGGAGGCCAAAGACGATCGCGTTGCAACCGGCAACGTTCGAGTTCGGATTCGAGGTGTGTTAAATTACTTCGTCGCCAATCACGAAAACCGGATCGTTCTCGGAACCGGTAATCGAAGTGAAGCGTTAACCGGCTATTTTACGAAATATGGTGATCAAGCTGTCGATTGCAATCCTATCGGTAATCTCTATAAATACCAAGTTCGGCAATTAGCTCGCAATATTGGGGTGCCCGAAGAAATCGTAACGAAGACACCGAGTGCGGGTATGTGGGCCGGTCAATCGGATGAAGAAGAACTTGGGCTCTCGTATGATACATTAGATGGAATTCTTGCACTTCATATCGATGGACCCATCTCAGCATCAAGAACTGCCGCATTTCTTGATATCGATATAGATGTAATCGAACATGTAGAGGACCTTGTCATAGAAAGCCAACATAAACGCCAAATGCCACCATCCCCACCACGGGACGAACCTGTAGGATTCATCTAATCTATTTCTCTTTTTGAATTGATATATTATTGCCGAAATTCGAAGAAAACGTTACGCATTCCCCAATTTTTATAATCAATTTCTTCTATCTATAATTCATGCTAAATTCGTTCGACAGGATGCGAGCAGTGATTTTGAGTATACTCGTGATTGGCGTTGTATTCACTACTATCTCAGTCACCAGTGAGCCGGTAGCTAGCGCATCGGTTATTACAGTCGATGATAGTGGTGGTGCCGATTATATGTCGATTCAAGCAGCAATTACCAATGCTACGGATGGAGATGTCATCGAAGTCCAACCCGGGACTTACGAAGAACAACTCGTCATTACGAAAAATATCACACTCAGAGCTCCACAGGGAGCACGGCTAAATGGAAGTAACTTTTCTGATTTCACGTCGGTTGCGATTAAAATTGGGAGGAATGCGGCTCCAGAAATCTCGGGCTTTACAGTCGTCGATTATGGCGCTGCTATTAATGCCTCACAAACGAATCGCGCATGGGCCGTTGTCGATCTGACAATTAAAAATAATTTTGTCGGGATAGCAGCAACGAATTCGACAGGAAGTTGGCAAGTTGTAGAGACAACGGTCTCAAATAGCTTTATATCGCTTAATGCTGCCATGTCGACTGGTAACTGGGTAATTAAAAATAGTACGTTTAATTCATCGATTATTGGCGTTGCCACACCACAGGCCTCCGGCAAATGGCTGGTCAAAAATACACATATCAATCACTCTATCGTGGCTGTCTTTGCCGAAAATACATCTGGCGATTGGGTGTTACAAAATACAACAATAACCAATACCCAAGGTGTTGGGGTATTCGTGCCTAATGCCAGCGGTAATTGGACCATCTCGGATTCGGAATTCTATAATACGACATATGCTCCACCAGGTACAACGCTTCCAAATGGCAACGGAACAGCGATCTATGCTGGTAATACCACAGGCGAGTGGGCAGTACATAACACTTCTATCACGAAAAGTGCAAATCACGGCATCAATGCCACCGGCGCAGATCCACAAGGCGATGCCACGATGAATTGGTGGGGACAGCCGGAGGGACCGACTGCTGATCAATGTGTCGGCAATGTCAATTGTGGTGATTATCTGTCCAGTCCGCCGGATGTTGATCTCCCCCCAGTAGTTGGAGATTCCGTACCAACGGATCCTGACAATGATGGTAAATTCGAAGATATCAATGGTGACGGCGAGGCGACTGTAACGGATGTTGTCGCCTTATTCAAAAATCGAGCATCGCCAGCCATTCAAAATCACGTTGATGCCTATGATTTCAATAATGATGGCGAAGTCAACGTGGTTGATGTGGTGAAACTATTCAAACTGTTATAATCAAGTTATAGTGTGCCTTTCTGAGTTGTGTTGATTGCCTTCATTTTGGTTAAGCTGAATAGATTATTTGTAACGCTACATGTGCTTGCTCAACGCAATATTTCAATATCAGATATTTTTACAACGGTCCGACCGTATACAGGACTGTGACCCGACCAACCATAATCTATGATGATGATTGTGGCTTTTGTACATGGTGTGTGGCATATGCGCGCAAGCGGGGTGAGTTCAATATTGTCGGCTTTTCAAATCTCTCAGAGGATCTGCAAGAACGGCTCCCAGAAAATTATGAGCGGTGTGCTCATCTCCTTACCGATGATACAGTGTATTCCTGTGGTAAAGCAACAGAAGTAGCAATAGCACACCTTTCCAGTCCACTTGGGATTCTCGGACGGCTGTTTCAAACACTCCCTGAAAATATTCGAAAACATATTCGTGAACCGTTGTACCGTCTGGTGGCTGATAACCGAGATTTATTTGGAAATATCTTATCTCGGAATTCACTTTGAGCATTTTTGATACCCTCAATCCATTAGGAGGGGTATATTTACTACCAAACCTGTAGGTATCACTCCTAAAAATCACCATCTTTGCGGGGCGAAAAGTGCATAAATTCGTTTGGGTTAACTTCCTCCCGCACATAATCGGGTTGGTATTGGTTTACAACGTATCCATGTATTGCCCATTATTGTTGGTTATGTGGATCATATCGGATATCTAGTCGAATTGGTTGGTTATCGATCATGTTCCTTTTGGTTTCCCTTGCTGACAATAATGACATAGATTTCTATGACAACGATGGAACAATATAAAAAGGGATTTGATAATCCAACCAAAGCTTGGACAAATATTTCCCGTTCGTTAGTGCAAAACAGCCATACAGTTAATACTATTCGAAAGGTTTGAGATAAAAAAATATCTTACAAGGATCTGAGAGTTTTTGGAAGTAATCGTAGGCGATTTTTAACTCTTGCAGGCTAAGTCTCCGTCCTCAAGGAGCAACGCAACGAGCGGAGC
>JBDGRB010000202.1:0-5503 GCA_042218485.1 Halobacteriaceae archaeon
ACTAATGATTGCATTGATATCGGGGATCAATTTGATCAAATATTGAGGAATAACTGGGAGAAGATCGGCTGGAATAACACGTAATGCTGCTCCAAATACTAATAATAATGAGAGGAGGGCCAACATCATTGAAACAATAAAGTGATGTCGACGCACCCAAGTTTGCATATCTATATATTGATCATCTTTTGTTTAGCTTCTGTGGAAATGACTGAATAGTCCCTCAAAAATTACGAAAATTTGCGAAAAGACTCCTCCGTTCACGGTGGGGGAAGTCAAGAACAAAAGGGCTTATTATCGACCATCGTGTAGCCATGTTTGCAGAAATGTTTGTGCGTGGGTAGCCAAGCTAGGCCAACGGCGCAGCGTTGAGGGCGCTGTCCCGAAGGGGTCCGCCGGTTCAAATCCGGTCCCACGCAGTAATTTCCTGTCTTTGTCGTCGATTTCGTGGGAGCGATCCCGGATCAAAACGAATTGTCTAAATTGGTTGGGCCACGGTTATCTCTGTAATCTTACTTTATAAACTAAGATCCACGAGTTTCTCGGGGTATGGACCGAGACAGAATCTCCCCTCCTTTATATATCTGATAGTTTTGTAAATCGATACATTCACAACCGTAATTGTAAAATTAGAAAGTGTTGTGTACTTCTTTGGCATCTATCATTGGAAGCGGAAAGTTAAATCACTCTTGTTTGCACTCGGATATATGCTAGGTGCTGGATATCTCTGGCGACAACGGCGAGATCGATTATATCAGGTAATTGCAATCCTTTTCGGAATTAAAGCTTTGCAGCGGATTTCCCGTATAAGTTCTTCCCTTCTTGCTCCGCCACCATGGAATATACATCGTGAACAATATAATATCCTCTATCAAAACCTATCATTTGAATCAGGTGATTCCATCGTTGATCTGGGATGTGGTACGGGTCGATCGGTTGTGGGAATGGCATCTTATTTGCCTGTTAGCTATGAATTAGTAGGCATTGATGTATTTGATTCCCGGGTTATTCTTGGAAATCGTCCGTCTGTCACTCTGTGGAATGCAAAGAAAAGTAATGCCGATGTTTCTGTCGTGACTGGTAGCATCGATAATCTTCCGATTCGAGATAGTTCACAAGATATCGTGACGACGTCTCGCGTGCTTCATGATGTTGATGCGCAATCCGCAATACAAGCAATCCAAGAAGCATATCGAGTTCTCGATACGGACGGTCAATTTGGCGTTATTGAACTCCCTCACACTCATGGATCCGACAGCGATCCAATAGAGTATTGGGCGACGCTTCTTGAAAATAATAATTTCGAGGTTCAAACAATACACACGATCCCACCTGATACTACTGAAGATATTTCCTATATTGTACTCATAGCAACTCCCCGTGGTTAATTGTCACACTCATAAGAATCAGACACCCTCGATTTTCTATTCCATGAACATCGCAAAACCATACCTCCCAGCACTCAATCATTTTTCGCTATTGCATAGTCACGCCGTTTATGTATGATTCCAGAAATCATCTCGGTCTAAACATTCAACTCCCAATAATAATTGCTTTGCTAGGGTTTCATTCAGGTGACCGTAGACGATAAACCCATAGTTGCCAACGATAGCGGATGTATTGAGTGTTACTTGGCCAGTAAATTCGTCTTTCACGGCTTTATGTGATGGCCATTGCGTAATCGAGAGATAATATTCTCCACCATTTGGCCCTGTATATGAGCCGACTGCGATATCAGTAAAGCCATCTAAAATTGACATATAAAATTCAAGCACTTTATTAAATTCCCACCCAGGTGGAGCCGGTGGTAATAATTTTTGAGGATCAACTGAACGATGAGGATCAATGTTATTGCAGCTTTCGGATCCAGACTGTGTAGGTTCGGCCACAGACTTTTGTGGAGATGTACTGGTTATGGTAGTTTTGTGTTTAATTTGGCTTAGCATTGAAGGCCGGGACGTTGTCGACACAGTATGTTTGGCCATGCTTGGAGGTTGATTACTACATCCACTCAGGATGACGAGGATTGCCACCAGCAATATATAGCTGGTAGTTTTATCCATATGCTGGTATTGAGTGCCGTTCAGGATAAATTGTGAGGTCAAAATGTATTAGGCTTGCTCTCGCTTGACTATTAATATGGACGAACAGTCTATTGCAGATTTCGTAGATGCACTCGGCGAGGTCGATACTACTGTGGTCAAAACCACCACAGATACCTTTGAGCAAAAAGTCTCTGGATTATTAGAGGCAAATACTATTGGAACGCCACTCCCGTTTGATGGAATATCGTTAGCAGACTTAGACGTCACAATATCACCTTCGATGGAAAAAATTGAATCCGCAACTGTCGGTATTACCCCAGGTACCCTGGGCGTGATTGAAACTGGATCTATCACAATTCCTTCCCGTAATGCCGGCGATGAGGTGGTTAGTCTCTATCCTCCTCATCACATCGCTGTTCTTGGGGCGAGTGATATTGTTTCCGATATTGAGACGGCGATTGAGATACTTGGCGAACAGGCAGATACTCGGCCTCCCTCTGTGGTATTTGAAACAGGACCAAGTGCAACAGCAGATATGGGTGAAGTCGTTCAGGGCGTCCATGGGCCATCAACCGTTACTGCCGTTATAATCACAGACCAATGACCTCACGACAACAAAAAGCTGATCATCTCCGACAATTGCTGGAAGAAGAGAGTGATTCAGTGCGTGAGAACACGACTGAATTTAATCAAAATCGGTACGCAATGCTGGATGATTTCGATGCATTTGAAGAACTTCGAATGGAAGCGCGGGAAATTAAAGAAAAAGCAATTGCACAATTGCCCGAGTTAATTGATGACGTGACCACGGCAGTTGAGGAAAATGGGGGTAATGTGTATTTAGCTGATGATGCAATTGATGCACAAGAGTACATTACTTCACTTGGCGATCAAGAACACATCGAGACCGCAGTCAAGAGCAAATCGATGACTACTGAGGAAATTGATCTCAATGAGGCGCTTAATGAGAATGGGATTGACGTTTGGGAGACAGATTTAGGCGAATTCGTCATCCAGGTTGCCGAAGAAAGTCCTTCCCATATCGTTGGCCCATCGATCCATAAATCACGGGATGAAATTGCTGAGCTTTTCAATTCTACCTTTGATATCGAGGACCCTCTCGAAACGGCGGACGAACTTACCACATTTGCTAGAAATTTCCTTGGTAAACAAATTAAGGATGCGGACCTTGGTATAACGGGAGCCAATTTCATTGTTGCTGAATCCGGCTCGATCGTCCTCATCACAAATGAGGGTAATGCACGAAAATGTGCGGTAACTCCATCAACTCATGTCGCGGTAGCAGGGGTTGAAAAATTACTCCCTTCCTTTACTGACCTGACTCCATTTCTTGAACTTATTGCGAAATCTGCTACTGGGCAAAATGTCTCCCAATATATTTCTATATTTTCTCCACCAGTTGATACACCGACCTTGGACTTTTCGGATCCCAATATTTCTCTTGGTGATATTCAAGGTGAGCGTGAATTTCATCTGGTTTTAATTGATAACGGGCGATTTGATTTACGCGATGATGATCAATTACGAGAAACCTTGTACTGCATACGGTGTGGTGCATGTTCGAATTCGTGTGCAAATTTTCAAAGTGTCGGCGGACATGGATTTGGAGGAAACACATATTCAGGCGGAATCGCTACGGGCTGGGAGGCCGGTATTTACGGATTAGATCAGGCAGGCGAATTTAATGACCTATGTACTGGTTGTACGCGGTGTGTGAATGCCTGTCCCGTAAAAATCGATATACCTTGGATCAATACTGTCGTTCGAGATCGGAGACGGTCCGACGCTGACACAACGCCCACAGATTTTCTCGTCGACGGTCTCAAACCAAATACCCAAATGGAGACAAGTTATCTCCGAGACGCTATATTTGCCAATATAGAGACGTTTGCCAAAATCGGCATCACTTTCCCAAGAATTACCAATACGCTTTCCAACCAATCTGTCGTCCGAGGCTTCCTTGAACGAGCTATCGGTATCGATCGCCGTCGAGAATTACCAACCTTTGCTAATCAGTCATTTATTTCCTGGTTTGCCAACCGAACCTCTTCTCAACAGACAAGCGACCGAAACGTTCTCATTTATCCTGATGTGTTTACAAATTATTTCTATCCTGAACGAGGGAAAGCGTTAGTTCATATCTTAGAAGCTCTGGGTATTGGCATAACTGTTCCTTCACTTCCGGAAAGTGGACGGGCACCATTATCTCAAGGGATGATCGAAACAGCAACTGATAATGCACAAATAATTGCGGAGGAATTTCTTCCTGCTATCGAGAATGGACAAGATATCCTTGTCATCGAACCAAGCGATTATGCGATGTTCAAACGTGATTATGAAAAACTCCTCCAAGACGAGAAGGCTACTGATATAGCCAATGCCTGCTTCGAGGCATTTGAATATCTCTATGGATTGAAACGCAATGGGTATTCATTTGAGCAATTTATGGGTTCCGGATCCCTTGCATATCACAGTCATTGCCAACAGCGAACACTCAATGCAGCACAATATACTATTACATTGCTTGAAGAATTGGGATATGATGTCGTTACATCTGATGTTGAATGTTGTGGCATGGCTGGCAGTTTCGGATATAAGGAAGAATATTACGACGTAAGTTTGGATGTTGGTGAACAATTGGCGGAGCAATTCGAGCAATATTCTCAACGGCAAATCATCGCATCTGGGATATCATGCCAAGAGCAACTTGCCACATTTTTCGACCATTCAATCAAGCATCCACTTGAAATCATTAACACCTAACGCTAATACAAAATACGTCACTATCACAGAAACCTGCCGTCAGATACGAAGAAATGGAAGAACTGTTTTATTGATAGCCACTCATCTTTTTAGTTTTGTCACTATAATTGTTATTCACAATGACAGATTTACCAGATGTAAGTGCAGAACGACCCGAAAGCCCCATACATCTTCAGGGGACCGATCATATTACTATTAGTGGTGGCAACCTTGAGCAAACAATCGAATTCTATCGGGATGTTCTTGGGATGCCATTAGTCCTGTGCCAGCCAAATTTGGACCAACCCGAATTGACTCATTTGTTCTTTGATACAGGCGATGGACGGTTGCTTACCTTTTTTGTTTCCGAAGATCAACAATCAAATGAAAATCCTCCTCGTGTCCAGCAAGGACAAGTCCATCATTTAGCCTTTAGTGTTGAACCGGATCGCCTGGCAGATGTCAAGCAAAATCTTTCAGATATTGGGAAACACTATAATGAATTTGATCGCGGGGCCTTTCACTCAGTCTATACACGGGATCATAATGGTTTGACGCTTGAGTTAGTCGCCGATAAATATGCAATTCCTGACGATAAACGCGGCATGGTGCTCGCCAAAGCCCATCAAATACGTGTCGAACAAGGGGCCGAGTTTGTGGATGATGAACATATGCAGGCAGCCCTTGATGAGCTT
>JBDGRB010000176.1:0-5475 GCA_042218485.1 Halobacteriaceae archaeon
GGATACTGATTTTATGGTATTTTGAAATTCGGCAAAGCTAACGTTCACCTATAAACAATCTTAGTTTGTTAACAGATGCCGAAAGAAACAAGGACTGAACTGATTATTATGTAGAGTTGACAAATTGGTCCGCTGAGAACCGTTCATCACCACTCATGCCTGTTGTAACAAGGATTTGAAATCCTTCACTTAAGGATAAATCGGTCATCGTAATCTGTTGCTCGGGAACGACTGCTAAAAATCCGCCCATTGGATTTGGAACCATCGGCACAAACACATCATAGTATACGTCATCTTGTTCTGCCTCTGGAAGTTCATCATGAACTTTTTCGGAAGTTTCTGACGTAATGAATCCAATTGTTTGCAGGCCAGTTCGGGGCCATTCGACAATTGCAACTCGTTCAAATTGGTCTTCTTGCATTGCAAGCGCTGTTGATGCCTGCCGTGCACTACTGTAAATTGTACTGACGACAGGTATCGTTTCCATGAACCGATCAAACGTCATAATAACCTCATCGCCAATCCCCTGGCGGACGATAATACCAACAATCGTAATTGCAATGAATAAAAGAATTAATGCTAATGGCTCAACAAGGGGAGAGGTATTTGCCGGCACAACTTGGAGAAACGGCTGAATCATTCCGACAAGCCAACCATAGATGATCTCGATGACGAATAGCGTTATTGCAAGTGGTGCGATGAGAATAACGCCCGTGACGAAGCCCTGACGTATCGTATCGGATATGTTCTTCATTATATATGTGTTTAAGCAATGGAAAGCTAAATGTCTACGGGCACGCTGCTCCCCTCCTGTGCGTATTCATCGGAGTTTATTCGTGTATCAGCTATGATTTCCCTGCACGGTATATCATATAAATGAAAGAGCGATTTTGCAACAGAAAGGACATTTTGTGGAGGTATTATAAAGGATCCACTTCATATACTCACGTGGATTATGTCAGTCAGTTATGACTCATTGACCTTTGACCGCCTCGGGCATGCCAGTGTGCGAATTCAGACTGGAGATGATACTGTCATTTATATCGATCCCTGGAGTGACGTCATATCGCAAGCCCCACGTGATGGGGATATTGTATTTGTAACCCATGATGATTTCGATCACTGGGATCCGGATGGAATCAAAGCAGTTGCAAAATCGGATGCGACCATTGCCGCATACGAAGCAATTGATACCGCTGGAGAGGAGTTTGAGGTCATTGAGCTACCGTATGATGGGTCAGTTCGTGTAGAAGGTATAGAGGTGACGACTGTTCCGGCCTATAACCGCGCGACAGGGGAGCATGTCGATGATGCTGGAAATCCATTCCATGCGCAAGGCGAAGTTATCGGATTGATTCTGCATATTGATTCAACCTCTGTTTTCTTCCCCTCTGATACAGATTTCCTTGACCATCATACATCCATCAAGGCAGACGTGTTTATGCCTCCGATCGGGGGTCATTATACAATGGATCGACACGAGGCTGCAGATTTTGCCCGCAGTGTTGATCCCGATCTCGTGCTTCCCGTCCATTATAATACATTTGAGGCAATTGAAACTGATGAGGAGGCGTTTGTCGAGGAACTGGAACGAGACGATATTCGGGTGTCCCTATTTTGATGGCAAAATAAATCTCATCGTTTCATAATAGGCAGACAGAAGGCCTTTGATGGTGAGACTTTTTATCAGCTGTATCAGCGGAAAGAAAATCATATGTGTAACAGTCGTGATGGTATATACACATCATGCGAGAGTTCGATAAGGCTGTCGGAAAACTTATGAGCTGTTGCTCGACGATGGGTGCATCGTTTCGTGGAGAATGGACACAAAACAATCAACAGCGAATTATGGTCAGATATCGGGGAACGATTTTCACAATATTCGGTGATCCAGCCGATGGCTATTTCACGGCATTCTCCGTCCGACAGTTAACCAATATCGATGGGTATGAAGTCCAGCAGAGTCAACCGATCGTACAAATCGAAAACGAAATCAATGACTTGAAAAATCAAGTCGAATCTGGGAGCCTGACGCTCAAACCACTGACAGTCGAGGATGATGCCCAAAATATCGAGTATTTCGATGGATTCCGTGCACGCGAACCATTATTCGTCTTTGATGATGATTTTTCGACAAAAGAGTTCGATGAAACCTTAGCGGAACTCAACAAAAGCTGTCGATCTGCATTTGATTCCGCTATAGAGATGCTTGATATTGATATCGATGAAGTTGAGGAGTCGACTGGTGAAGAAGATGAATCGAGACAGCAGGGCACTATCGGATTTCAATAAACTGTACTCCTAACATTGCAAACGGGCCAGCAATAGAGATAATTCACTAGTTTGCCGATTAATTATATATCAAAACTGCTCCCTTGTCTCTTCGCTCGAGGTTAAGCTAAAGGAACATTATGGTGAAGGCCGATATACCACTACTAATCAACAACCAGCCCACAAAATTCCACCACGGAACATTTCGATACCGAAATCCTGGCATATCGGCTGTATAAGTCCAATAATTTTGTGCTACGCCGTACGGATCAGTAATGACAGTAAAAATCGTGGCAAGAATCCCTGTCAAAGCGATGGCTGTCAGGCCGGAGGTAAGAAGCATTGATATACGAAATACAATATAAATGAGCCCTGGCCAGGCAATACCTACATAGAGTGGGACACCGAGAAATTGTAGACCAATATGATGTTCGAGCCATCCGGCGTTGATGACAATTGCCTCTGCAACAAATGCAATAATCGCCCCACCAATAAAAAATACGAGTACAGCATTCGCCGGCCACGTAAGGATGGCATGGATGGCGGTTATCCCAGTTAGGATCGTTGTTACTATCGGAAAGAAATGGTGATTATCCATCTTTAGAGGATTTCTATCGGTGACAATTGAAGCTCGAGGGTTACAGTTTGCACTGGCAAATTATGTTCACTTTATTTTAAATATAACAACTCCACCACCGATCAACAGCAATACAACTAATACAGGGATATGCCATTCATTGGAAATTGGCGCTGGGGCAAGAAACGAGATTACAATCGCCACGAGAATCCCAACCGCAGCGGCACCCCGTATTGGCCGTAAATCGAGATCCCCATCATAATACCATGCTGCAATGAATGCAATGATCCCAATTGTGAGCGCAATTTTTTCGTCAGTTGAAGAAAGTATTCCGTGGGGAATGCCAAATATACCTCTCGGTTCCATTACATTTATGTATGTGATTTATGGATAAAAAAGCAATTACTGATACATTTTTCTCACTATTTCAGTATCGGTAAAACTTGCTGTGGAAAAATACCGGTAAGCTCCCAAGATTTGCTTAATTATGTAATGATCTTGACGCCAGTAATTTCAAAGCGAGCACCGCCGCTTTCACTATCAGTTACAGTCAGGGACCAATCATGTGCATCCACGATTTCTTGGACAATACTGAGCCCAAATCCTGTACTGTTTTCTGCTGTCGAGACTCCTGGATCCAATATCGAATCTCGTTGCGAGGGAGGAATTCCAGGGCCATCATCCGCTACGTAGAATCCTTCTTGATCTAAATCACCAACAGTTATTGTCACTCCTGAACCGCCGTGTTTGACTGCATTGACAAAGAGGTTCTCAATCATCTGTTGTACACGACTCTTATCCGCTCGTATTGTATTCTCACTTTCAATATTGAGTGTCGCATCATTTGTTTCGATATTTTGCCAGCACCGGTCTAACAGGTCATCAAGCGCTACCTTGCCCACATCATCGATGGGTTTCCCCTTTTGTGCCAGGGCCAAGACATCATCAATCAAGCCCTCCATTCGTTCCATCTCGATGATGTAGCAACGGCTCATTTTACTATTACACTCCTCTTGAGCCAGTTCGAGGCGTCCTTGAGCAACGTTTAGGGGATTGCGTAGATCATGGCTGAGGACATTTGCAAATCGTTCGAGACGTCCATTCTGACGTTCCAATTCTTTTTTGGCTTTGACATGGTCGGTGATATCTCGAATTACGTTCACAATACCTAACAAATCGCCTGTTTCTGACTCAATCCGTCCAGCTGTTGTGTCGTAGTAGATATCGTCTGAATCAGTTTGAATTCGGACAGTAGCACGGGCCCTGGATTGTTTCCCTGCTGCAATGGCCTCCATTGCTTCGATCCAATCATTTGCTTGGTCTTCAGGAAGATATTTCAAAATCGTCTCTAACGACGAGCCAAGATATTCCTCTTTTGAAATTCCAGATTGTTCAGTAATGATTTGATTTACATAGATACACTCTAGATCCGAATCATAGAGGGAGACTCCCTCTGGGAGCGTATCGAGAACAGTTTTATATCGCTTTAGCTCTTGTTCACGCTGTTTTCGATGACTAATATCGCGGGTACTCGCAACGATACCATTAATCGGTTCATCGACATAATATGTTGCTCTGCCTTCGAGCCATTTCCAGGATCCATCCTTTGAGCGTGCTCGAAATTCTACATTTTCGGCCGTTTTAGAATTATTAAGCGATTCTTCGAATAGGTTTTTGATCTCTTCGCGGTCACTTGGATGAATATAATTGAATGCATTTTCTCCGATCCGTTCATCAGCCTCGTAACCCAGTACATCCTTTATCGATGGCGTTTCATATTGGATAACTCCCTCGGTATCCAATACTGTTATGATATCACGGATCTGTTCGAGATAGGCTTTATATCGACTGAGCTCCTGCTGTTTTGCTTTTGTTTCGGTAATATCTCGAGCAGATATAATCAGTGACACGATATTCCCAACTTCGTCCGTAACAGGACGGATCGTTCCATCGACGGTGTACTGATTATCATCAGTATCTGTGAGATCTTCTGTGAATTCTACATATTCTCCTGTAGCAGCACGTTCGATCCACTGTTTGATATCACTTCGTGTCTCGTCATTCCACCAGGGGGTTTCCCAAAATATTTCCCCAATTACATCTTCCCGATCGGTCTCGATGTATTCCATAGCAGTGTGGTTAACATTCTGTAATATACCATTCGAATCGAGTACACCAACAAGCATCTGTGGATCTTGGAAGACAGCGTCAAACCGCCGACCACGTTCCTGACTCTTTTCTTGGGCTTCTCGTTTTTCGATTGCATTCCGCACTCTGTTTGCTAAGAGCTCATATTGTTCGGTGCCGCCACCCTTTTGGAGATAATCATCTGCTCCAGCAGAAATTGCTTCACTTGCCACTTCTTCACTTCCTTTCCCCGTAAAAATAATAAATGGAAGATCGGAATCGTTGGCACGAATGGATTTGAGAAATTCTATTCCATTCTGCTCTGGCATATCATAATCGGAAATAATACAATCGAAATCATTCTCAGCAAGTTTGCCAAGTGCTTCACTCGTACCGGTGGCTGTACTAACAGTGAATCGATCATCTTCGCGTTCGAGAAAATCAGCTGTCATATTGGCAAAACCTGGCTCGTCATCGACATGTAGAATTTCCATTCTTCT
>JBDGRB010000183.1:0-5470 GCA_042218485.1 Halobacteriaceae archaeon
GGCACCACCACCAGGCATAATTCCTAAATTAATTTCGGGTTGGCCAAGTTTAGCATCTTCCTGAGCGATCCGAATATCACAGGCTTGGGCCAGTTCACAACCCCCGCCTAGAGCATGGCCATTGATCCGGGCAATAACAGGTTGGGAAAGGTCATCTATATATTCATATACACGTGGGCGTTTGCTTGCTTCGCGTTGCTCTAATCCATTACGTTGATGAAGTTCCTTTACGTCTGCGCCGGCGACAAATGCGTTCGCATTCGGTGATCCAGTTACAATGACGACTCGCATCGGACTTTCCTCAATTGCATCAATAACGGATTTGAGCTCAGATCGCATTTGAGCGTTCAATGCATTCCGTGCATCGGGTCGTGAGAAATAAACTGTAACAATATTCTCACTTGGCTCATCAACCTCTATTTCGATCGTTTCGTAGGAATCTTCGAGACCATTATTCATTGTAATCACCACTCATCCCGACTATTTCTCCATCTTCCCATATATAGAATCCTTCACCCGATTTGCGGCCATGCTTTCCTGCTTGGACCTTTCGTCTGAGAATATGGGGTGGTTTGAATCGTTCTCCTAATTCTTCTCGGAGATGTGTTAGTATATCCAAGCGTACATCAAGGCCTACAATATCCCCTACTTCAAGGGGACCCATGGGATGATTGTATCCCAGCTCCATTGCTGTATCGATATCTTGTGGTGTTCCAACCCCTTCTTGAACCATCCGCATTGCTTCGACACCCAAGGCCACGCCCAGCCGAGATGATGCAAATCCTGGTGTATCTGTAATTTCAATGCCTGTTTTGTTAATGTCCTCAATGAAGTCATTCGCGAATTGGATAGTCTCATCTCCTGTTTGCTCGGCAATTACTATTTCAACTAACTCCATGATATGAACAGGATTGAAGAAATGTAACCCAATAGCTCGATGGGGATTAGATAAGACACTGGCTATATCCGTAACCGGTAGTGATGACGTGTTCGTCGCAATTATCGTGTCTGGGCCTACATGTGATTCCACATCATCAAAGATTTCCTTTTTGAGATCGATATCTTCTGGTACGGCCTCAATAACGAGATCTGCATCACTTACAGCTTCTTGAAGATCGGTCGTCCCAGTGATTCTATCTAATGTACTTTCCTTCTCAGTTGGGGTTAATTTATCTCGATTCATCCCCTCTTCAAGATTGGTTTCGATCTCTTGTAATCCTGAATCTACAATACCTGCTTCTATATCACGCATCCAGACAGTATGACCAGCCATCGCCGATACCTGCGTGATGCCGTGACCCATTGTTCCTGCGCCAAGGACGGCTATTTGCATAGTAATATTTGAGAAAAAGTTTGCCATTGATATAATTCTTAAAACGGCGACATCTACCCTCATCCCATGCGCTAATTGTGTCAGTAATTTTCTCATACAGAAAGGCCAAAAATACTTGCGTAGCATGAGAGAAGATTGATAAAAGCAGATAAAGGCTCTCAGAGTTAATCACCCTGTATGGATGCAGTGGTCGTTGAAGCAGTTCGAACACCACAAACGAAAAAAGATGGCGAATTGGCAGATGTATATCCAGAAGATCTTGTTATAACTGTTCTAGATGCCTTACGTGATCGGTCAGGTATTAATCCTGAACGGTGGGATGGATTTCGACTTGGCTGTGCTAATCAAGAAAACGAACAGGGCCGTAATTTAGCTCGACAATCCCTCCTTGCCGGGGGGTATCCTGAGGCAGTGCCAGCGGCGACAATAAATCGGCTATGTGGCTCTTCTATGACAGCACTCATTGATGCTGCAAGGGCAATTGAGAGTAAAGAATACGATATCGTGCCGATTGCCGGAGTTGAGCATATGAGCCGTGTGCCATTTTCAGATTGGCTTCATCCAGATATTGAACATAGATATCAATCAGAAAAATTACCCATGGGCCAAACTGCAGAGACAATTGCACGACAGAATAATATTTCTCGAACCAAACAAGATAAGTTTGCGCTCCGTTCACACAAACGAGCAATAGAAGCATGGGAAACAGGCCGATTTGATACTGAAGTTGTACCCGTAGAAACGGACGAGAAATCAGTCTTTTGTGATGAGAATCCACGACCAGATACCACGCTGAAAGACCTACAGAATCTCTCGCCCGTTTTCCGTGATGATGAAGCAGCAACAGTTACAGCGGGGAATGCATCACCATTAACTGATGGTGCAGCGGGGGTGCTTGTTGTATCTGAACAGTTCGCAAAAGATTATGGATTGTCGATATTAGGAACGGTTGAAACACGGGCGACTGTTGGTGTCGATCCCTATGTAATGGGAAAAGGACCTGTTCCGGCGAGTAGACAGGCTCTTGATCGGAAAAATATAACAATTGATGATATTGATGTGGTTGAATTAAACGAAGCCTTTGCCAGCCAAACGTTATATTGTAAAAATGAACTCGGGATTGACGATGCAAAATTAAATCCAAACGGTGGCGCTATCGCATTGGGCCATCCATTAGGTTGTTCAGGCGCAAGAATAACAACTACCTTATTGCATGAGCTTAACCGCAGGAATAGTACGTATGGGTTGGCGACAATGTGTGTTGGTTTTGGCCAAGGTGTCGCAATGGTATTTTCCACTTGATGTTGCAAAGTCCCTCAATGGCCAATAACTGCGATATATCAACATACGCCCTTCATACTGTACCGAGGTATTCCCTCTTGGGTATATAGCCGTCGAATTGTCAACGATATATGGTCACCGACTGAGGGTGCTGAGTCAACGAAATTGATCATAACAGGAATGTCAACAGTTTCGGTATCCGGCCCATTTACGGTCACGATAGCACTCGCATATGAACCAGTCGCGGATTGGAATTGCTGGAATTCTGGTGGTGCACCGCCCTGTTTTATTTCTGTGATCGCTATGATTTCCCCTTCAGTTGCCAATGACTTCATTTCATATTCATCTTGCTCGCCACACTCTGGACAAGCTCCATGAGGTGGGAAAACGAGTTCATTACATGTTTGACATTTTCCCCCGAGAAGATTGTACCGTTGGTCGAGGGTTCGTTTCCAACTGGGGAGGCTAACATATGCACCCCCGCCTTCAGGTTCAGGGCTGACGACACGATATCGTTGCCGCAATTGTGTTAACATTCCTATTTCCTCATGTTCCTTGTCGGTGATTTTCGTGTCAATTTTTCCAGCCTGATTTATATGGAATGCAGTTGCTGTTCCGCCACTCCCGTATGTACAGACAATCGTATTTGTAATATCCTTTGAAAAAGCCGTCACAAGGCCGGTTAAGGCACTTGCGGATCCCAAGTCACCTGTTTCAGTTACTATCGTACCATTAGCTATCTTTTCATGGGCGATATCTAACTGAGTGCCTATTCTATATGGTAGTACCCCATTCGGCGCTTGGACGGCAATAGCATCGATCTCTGTGATAGTACTATCTAATGATTTGATAGCTGATGATATAGTTTGGTAGTAAGCCTCTCGTTCGTATCCCGCAATACCAATTTGTTGTGTTGTGGTGTTACCACGCTCACGATAGCGTGTTCCTGGAAAAACCGCTGAATATGAAGAGAAATCGTTGAACCCACTTATGTCTGCCTCTTCTAAAAGAATAGCCGCCGCTCCCGCACCACCTGCTTGTCCGAGAACAGTATCGAATTCACCGTGAGGACAGTCACTACCAATGATGAGTGCTGTATTCTTGGTAGTGATTGCCGTCCGTATTGCTTCCCCAATGCCATTTGTACTCTGTGTTAGCGTTTGTATTCTGATGTCGCTCGGTAAGTCAAGCATTTCAGCAAGTCGAACACCGATGTCTTCTTCCTCAAGAGGGGGTGTTGTGGTAGCGAGGTAAAGCGATTGAATAGTAGTTGGGTCAATAGTCCCAGCCTCAATTGCTTTTGTTCCTGCTTCATATGCCATGGTCAAGCTATCTTCATCTGCACTTGGAACGGCTATTTCATCGATTCCAGCGGGACGGAAATTACCTGATTCGTTCTCAATTGTCTCTTTAGTGATGCGGTACCGAGGTAAGTATCGGGCTGCGCTGTGAATCTTCATTGGGCCCCCTCCAGGATATGTACGACTGCGGCTCCACCACTTCCGCCAACGTTATGTGCTAACCCATATGTTGGCGAATCAATCTGACGCGACCCTGCTTGATGGGTCAACTGTGTATACAATTCTACTAGTTGTCCAGCTCCCGTTGCTCCGATTGGGTGGCCTTTTGCTTTGAGTCCACCCGACATATTAACAGGTAATTCCCCATCCGGATTAGTCCGACCGTTAGTTATCAGGTCATCGGCGGATCCACGTCCACAAAAACCTAAGTCTTCATACGCTAAAAGCTCCGCAATTGTAAAGCAATCATGGACTTCGGCAATATCCAGTTGATCCGGCGTAATATCAGCTCGCTCGTATGCTGTTTGTGCTGCCTGTTCACTTGCTGGGATCCGGGTGTAAGATTCTCGCTGAAATAATCCCACGTAATCTGAACTCGCTCCGATTCCTGCAATACGAACTGCATCTTCTGGATTTGTAATTGCACTTTCATTCGCAACGATGACTGTGGCCGCTCCGTCAGTCGTCGGACAGCAATGGTACAAGGTCAACGGATCGGCGACAACAGGTGCAGATTCAGCATCCTCGATCGTGCAAGTAAAATCAAGGTGTGCATCTGGATTGTTAGCCGCATTCCCATGGTTTTTGACCGCAACCTGTGATAACACCTCATCATTTACATCATATTCATTTAAATAGGCACTTGCCATTTGCGCATACACCCCAGCAAAGGTCGTCCCAGTTAATCGCTCCCATTCCATTTCACCGCTGACGCCCAACCAATACTTTGCGACATCATCAGACATATCTGTCATAATTTCGAATCCACCTGCGAGTACGATGTCGGCCATTCCGCTTCGAACAGCCTGTGTAGCTTGACGAACAGCATACCCGCTTGCTGCACAGGCATTTTCCACACGCGTCACGGGCACATCAAAAATTCCACTATAGGTGCTTGCTGCTGGTCCTGAGAGACCGATTTGCCTGCCACCGACTCCCAATGTCCCAAGAATAACTTCATCAATATCACCGGGGTTAATATTGGCAGAATCTAACGCTTCTTGAGTTGCTTCGGCAAATAAGTCACGGTAACTCCGATCAGGGAAGGATCCATACGGAGTTTCTCCGACTCCAATTATGTAGGCATTTTCCATACGCATAAATATCAGGGTAGGCCGATAATAGTTGTCGTGGCTCTGCCCTGCGGAATGTAGTATCTCCTATCTTTCCGCAAGGAGAGAATCCCGCCCTTCAGGGCGGGCGTAAATCTGCCAATGCGGACACAAACCACCGTCGATGGCAGACCGGATATTCAACGCCAATCCATACTATTAAGCCGGGTTGTCTACATGGGCTATGTATGGCGGTTGAGGTCACACGCACCTACGTCGGTTCC
>JBDGRB010000167.1:0-5456 GCA_042218485.1 Halobacteriaceae archaeon
CTTCAATGTAACAGAACTCACAGCGAAAGTCTGCGAAATTACAAGTTTCCAAAAAAAAGTTCTCTCTCATTTGGGATATCCATGTCTTCACCAATAGAGAAACTATATCGTTTTTATCCCTGGATTAATTGAACTCAGGTATGAAAATTATCGTTCATGGTGGTGCCGGATCCAGTCCGGATGATCCAGACAAACGGCAGGAAATATTAAATGAGGCCGCTGAACAAGGTGCTGAAGCGAACACCCCGCTTGATGCAATTGAAACGGCCATTAATATCCTCGAAGCTTCTCCAAAATTTAATGCTGGGTTTGGTAGTGCGATCCAGGCGGATAAGACCATCCGAACGGATGCAGGTATAATGACGAGCAATCGTGAAGTCGGTGCTGTTTGTTCGGTCAAAGGCGTCCAGGAAACGGTGAGCCTTGCACGAGTTGTGCTTGAAGAAACACCGCATATTCTGATCAGTTGTGATTCTGCCGTTGCGCTGGCTGAAGACTTTGATATTGAAACAGGGATGGACCTCTTAACGGAAGAACAGCGTGATAAATTAGCTGACATGGATATTCCGACAGGGTCTCCGAAAAACCAGCTGGAATATATCTCTCAAAATTTTGGCGGGTCAGATACTGTTGGTGCAGTTGCGTATGATGGAAAGCAGTTTGTTGCCGGTACATCCACTGGCGGGCGGTGGTTATCGTTACCAGGGAGAGTGGGAGATGTGCCACAGGTCGGCGCTGGATTTTATGCCTCATCTGCAGGAGCAGCAAGTACAACAGGTGCAGGAGAAGATATAGCAAAAGTAACGTTAACCAGACGAGCTGTTGGCTATCTGGAAGATGGTAAATCCGCTCAGTCTGCTGCAGAGTTTGCCCTACGGGACTTTGAGGATATGACCGATTCTACTGCAGGATTAATCGTGATGGATACAAATGGAACCTATGGCACAGAGTTTAATAGTGAAGCCATGCAGACAAGTCAAGTTATGGAATGACCCAAATAAGTGATGTATCAAATCAGAGTAGACGTGTAGCTCGGAGTCAGTCTTACTATAGTTTTCATATTGAGTTCACGTCTCCCATCTTCTAGGAATAACTCAGCGAAAGAGATCAATGATGAAACATAACCTCTTTGGAACCACCGAGGAAACTATTGGGGTATGAGACACGGCGACCTTAGTGAATCTGCTGTTGAGAGCTACCGTGAGGCTGGAGATATTTTACAAACGGTTTTAGAGGAAACAGTTGATCGGGTTGAACAAGGCAAAACCCATCTTGAAATTGCCGAATTTGCAGAAAATCGGATCACTGAACTTGGCGGGAAACCAGCATTTCCACTTAATATCAGTGTTAATGAAGAAGCGTCGCATGCGAGCCCCGACCGAGACGACGAGACCGAATTCGGTGCGGATATGATCTGCTTGGATATTGGCGTACATGTCGATGGATGGATCGCTGATGCAGCAACAACAATCGACTTTACCGATAATCAAGAACTTGTCGAAGCAGCTGATGAAGCACTTGATGCAGCCCTCGATATGATCGAGCCACAAGTGCATACTGGTGAAATCGGTGCCGAAATTGAAGAGATAATCAATGCCTACGGGTATAATCCTGTCGTGAATTTAACGGGTCATGGACTTGCTCAATATGATGCTCATACTGGTCCGAGTATCCCCAATCGCGCTGTTTCTAGTGGAACCGAACTTTCGGCTGGTGATGTAATCGCAATTGAACCCTTCGCGACGACTGGAACAGGAAAGGTAACCGAAGGAGCCAAAACAGAGATTTATTCCCTCGAAAATGATAGAAGCGTTCGGAATCGGCGTGCAAGACAGTTATTAGATACGATACGCGACGAGTATCAACAGCTACCGTTTGCTGCTCGCTGGCTTAATGGTTCTCGGACGGATATGGCAATACAGCGGCTTGAAACCCAAGGGATCCTCACAAGTTATCCCGTGCTCAAAGAAGACGACACAGCGTTAGTAAGTCAATCGGAAGAAACCGTTATTGTCACTTCAGACGGCTGTGAAATCATCACACGATAGGACAAAATTATTCAAAAGTAGCAGCGACTAACGCAATCTGAATTGGATGTCAGATTTTAGGCGTTATTCATTCGTTGTTTCTGTGTATTACCACATATTTGACACTCAGCAACACGATAAGGTTCCCGCGAAAACTCAGCGTTTTCATTTTTTGAACTCTCGGTCTCAATTTTGACAGCTATGTCGTGTGGCGTATTTTGCTCACATTGAGAACACTCTTCTTCCATTTCGGATTTGAGATTTTTACTGGCCACGATTGATTCCTCTCATTCGTATTTGAAAGGAGACAGGTCAATAAAAAGAAAGCCTAATTTCTTTGGGTTCAGTGGCAATTCACAAAAACAGGCTTTTTATCATTTTTTGGAGTGTGTAAGTGTGTATGGATCAGGTTTTTGCACCATGGCGAATCGAGTGGGTCGAACGATCAGATACGAACGAAGATATTACAGGGTGTGTCTTTTGTGAACTTCCAGAACGTGGACACGATCGGGAAAATCGCATCGTAGCCAGAAGTTCAAACGCTTACGTGCTATTAAACAATTATCCATATAACCCTGGACACGTCATGGTTATTCCAGACCAACACGAGGGTGACTACGCAAAGCTATCTGATGAAAGGTTATTGAATCATGCAAAGTTGAAACAACGTACATTGCAGGCGTTACGAGATGCGATGGATCCGGATGCCTTTAATATGGGATTGAATCTCGGTGGTGAAGTGAGTGGGGGGTCAGTGCCGGATCATGTTCATACCCATATTGTACCTCGATGGTCGGGTGATACTAATTTTATGCCAGTCATCTCGGATACAAAAGTGATAGTCGAGGCATTGGAAGATACGTACGATAGACTACATGATGCATTTCAAGCCCAAGATAATGCATCCGCTATGGACGATACAAAAGCGGTTGATATTGATGTTTAATTCATTATAATATATCGCTAATTTTCGATTCAACAGCTACGCTCATCTGAAGGAAGAATTCAGTTAGTACTATCGCAATAAGCTGATTGAAATCAGGCACTCAGACCGTCCGGGATCCTTCAGCACTGCATTTGTATGATATTCGCATCTGAATGATTAGTTATAGAATCTTACCTAACTGTCTGTGGACTTTCGTGTCGTAGCCTACAAATGCTTGGCTAGTATATCGATATCGTATGAAAGTTGCAGATATTATGACGCCGCGGTCGGAAACAGTCACCGTTGAGTTGCCGGGTACCCGAGATGATGCTCTCAATTACCTGCAAGAACAGCGGTTTTCGTCCATTCCAGTTGTCAAGGAAACTGAGTCGGGGGAAATATATCGTGGTCTTATAACGCGAGAGGATCTCATTGAAGAACCTGATGAAGATCAACTTGCGTTATTAATGAAGGAGGTTCCAACGATCAAGACCGATGATACGATTGTCGATGTCGCAAACCTTATTGTTTCAGAGAAGTCTCGACGAATACCAGTCGTTGAAAATGACAAACTACAGGGGATAATTACTGTGACCGATATTATCAACGCAATAGCTACAGGAGAATTAGATGGGGAAAAAGAGGTTGGATCCGTGACGTCGAATACAGTAAATACGGTGTATCAAGACACGCCGTTGATTCCTGCTGAGCGTGAAATTAGCTTTGCAAATGTCCCCTATGCAGTAGTCCTTGATAATCACGGCGAGATGGTTGGAATGTTGACGGAAGTAGATATTCTCGATGTGGCACGCGTGGTTGAAGGTGAGGCAGAAACAGGCGCAAGTATCGCCAATGAGGATGATGAATGGATGTGGGAGGGCATCAAGGCAGTCGGGAACAGATATCTTCCGACCCGGAATGTTGAGATACCAAATGAGCCTGTTAATAACTTTATGACAGAAGAGGTTATCACTGTGTCCGGAAATCGGACAATCGAAGAAACTGCCCAAATTATGATCCGAGAAGATATTGAACAAGTTCCACTAGTGCGCGCAAACGACTTAACTGGCATCGTTCGAGATGTCGATCTAGTTCAGTCATTGTTATGAACGAATTAAGCCAACTTGCGAGACGTCGAGGGTTTTTCTTTCCGTCAAATGAAGCGTATGGAGGAGTTTCGGGTTTCTATACGTATGGCCCCCAAGGGTCGGCAATGAAACAAAATATCGAGGATGTCTGGCGCGATCGATTTATTACAAAACAAAATAACATGGAGATCGATGCTCCAACTGTTTTTCCAGAAGATGTCTTTGATGCCTCAAGTCACCTGGAGACATTTAACGATTTGTTGATTGAATGTCAACACTGTCAGGAAAGTCACCGGGCAGACCATTTAATAGAAGATAATACCGATATCGATGAAGCAGAACACTTCTCACCTGAAGAAATCAGTGATATAATCGCCGAGCATGAAATTTCATGCCCGACTTGTGGTGAGCCACTGATCGATCAACCGGTGAATGAATTTAATCTGATGTTCAAGACGAATATTGGGCCGAGTTCGCATAACCCTGGGTATCTTCGCCCCGAAACTGCCCAGGGTATTTTCGTCGAATTCCCTCGACTCAAAGAATATGCGCGGGGCCAACTGCCCTTCGGAGTGGGCCAAATAGGGCGGGCCTACCGAAACGAAATTAGTCCGCGGAATGCACTCATTCGAGTTCGAGAGTTCACTCAAGCGGAATTAGAAATGTTTATCGATCCGAATTCTGATTCCCCCACGATTGAGCAAGTCGAAGATGTGACATTGACCTTATACTCTGCATTCGCCCAAGAACGAAATGAAGGACATGTGACAAAATCTGTAACTGAGGCCCTCGACAGCGATATTATCAATAACGAATGGATTGCATATTATCTTGGGCTTGCCAAACAGTGGTACCAACGCATTGGCGTTGATATGGATCGATTTCGATTTCGGCAGCATCAATCGGGAGAACTCTCACATTATGCGGTGGATTGTTGGGATGCAGAAGCAGAAGTTGATGGCGATTGGTTTGAGCTTGCGGGATTTGCCTATCGGAGTGATTATGATCTGCAAAAGCATACAGAACATTCCGATGAAGAATTTACAATTTTCAAGCAGTACGATGAACCGAAGACGGTCGAAAGCGTCTCAGTTGATCCCGACATGAGTTATTTAGGACCACAGTTTGGTGAAAAAGCAGCTGCGATAGCTGAGGCAATTCAATCCAAAGCCGAACGTGAGCCAACCGCTTTCGATCACGATGAAATATCCGTTGAGGTAGATGATGAGACATATACAATCCCCCGAGATAAAACCGGCTTTGAACGTCAACAAGTAACGAAATCAGGACATCACATCACGCCCCATATTATAGAACCATCATTCGGTGTTGGACGAGCATTATATACTGTCTTCTGTCACGCATATGAGACGGATGAAGTGAATGGTGAGACACGAAACGTTTTACGGCTTGAAC
>JBDGRB010000212.1:0-5447 GCA_042218485.1 Halobacteriaceae archaeon
GCTGACAGCCGGGGGAATCAAGCAGGCCGGATTCCCCACGGAGGAGTCCCACGACGTTAGTCGTGGGAGGAGGTCAATTGCCTGTACAGCAGATGACTCATTCCCTATGTGGAGGTACCAAGCATTTGCAAATGTTGCAGTAATATGAGTAGTATTAATTTTGTTAGGAATGATGTACGTAATGACAGTCAATAATGGGACCTTCTATGGAATCTACAGCACAAGCGATTATCAGCGTCCTTGAAAATGAAGAAATAGAGTATGTGTTTGGATATCCAGGTGGGCGGGTTATCGAATTATTTGAAGAACTGCCAACGGAAAATATTTCTGTCGTTCGACCTCGTGACGAGCGTGAAGCAAGTGTCATGGCCGAGATGCACGGTCGATTAACCAGTTCTCCTGCAGTATTGATGGGCCAAGGACCATGGATCGGCAGTTTAGGATCAATTGGCCAAATGGAAGCTCGGTTAGGTTCCTCTCCGATGGTTGTTATTACGGAAGCAAGCGAACGCGGCGATTATTCCACGTTAGCTCCATATCAACAAGCCCGTGGTGATTACGGTGGTCTCGATTTACAATCCATTTTGGATGGAATTACAAAAGAACATTGGTTTCCACGGACACCGGCTGAATCGATTCGAAGTGTGCAACTTGCGATCAAACATGCAAAGGCAGGAAGACCGGGACCAACTGCTGTTATCTTGGATGGGAATGCTGTTACTGAAAAAGTACCGGAAAACCCAACGCCACAAGTATGGGAAACGACTGCCCAAACACAAATTTGGGAGCCGTCACCCACATCAGATGATGTAGAAGAAGCTATAACAGCATTACAAGCAGCAGACCGACCAGTAATAATAGCGGGCAATGGAGTTCATCAAGCCCAGGCATATGAATTACTTGAGGGGGTTGCGCGGACGTACAATGCGATTGTCGTCACCTCATATCTAGGGAAATCTACGATTGCTGAAACACATCCGCTTGCAGCTGGGGTTATCGGTTCGTTTGGGCATGAAGGTGCAAATCAAGTCGTAAGTGAGGCGGATACAATTTTGGTTGTTGGCTGTCGACTCAACCCAATGGATACAAATTGGCAGGCACCTTCATTTATTCGTCCTGATGAACAAACCATCATTCATGCGGATATCGATGCCCGAAATGCAGGGTGGGTTTACCCTGCAGATGTCGGCTTGATTGGTGATGCAAGTGAAACTCTCTCTGCACTTGTCCAAAAGGGGAGCCGTGAAGCGAATGGGTGGGCCAAACAACGGGCAACAGAGGCCCGAACATCATTTACAACAGCCAAATGCTCTTCAGATGCACGTCCAATTAAGCCTCAACGGGCAGTCCAAGAGATTCAAGAAATAATTGATACCGATTCGATTGTCACAGCCGATTCTGGCAACAATCGGTTTTGGCTATTAAATTATCTCCAGATTCCAGCTATTCGGACCTACTTTGGAAGTGGCGGTGTCGGTGGCATGGGATGGGCCATGCCGGCTGCTGTGAGTGCGTCACTTATAACTGATCAGGATGTGTTTGCTGTTGCTGGCGATGGGGGATTTACTATGACCATGACGAGTGTTGAAACTGCAGTCGAACACGGAGTGGATCCTGTGTTCATTATACTCAATGATCAGAGCCTTGGGATGGTCAGACAGATGGATCCAGCGATTTCTGGCGTTGAATTCCAAAATACTGATTTTGTGAAAATCGCCCGTGGATTTGGGGCTCAAGCACAGCAAGTACACACACCTGGTGCTTTCAGGGAAACCCTACGTGACGCAAAAGAAAGCGATACTGCTTACGTCATTGATGTCCGGATCGATCGAAACGAAGACATGGCGGCGCAGTTGAAATCATCGTTTTATGAAGAAGTTGGAGGATTACATGAGTGAAACGAAACGTGAACCAACTTACTCCCCTAATTCACCCATCGCTTCCCCGTGAGAAAGCGAAATTCTTTCTCCCGATCAGTTGACTTAGCAGATCGGCCCAACGGTCTTTCCCACACTTTCATTGCCTTTCCATCCCTTCTCATAAGTGAAATGACCAATAGTACAGTGCTTGTGACTGGCGGAACGGGATTTATTGGGTCGTATGTTGCCCAAGACCTCCTTGAGAATGGCTATGATGTTATCGCCTATGATCTCTCATCGGATACACACATTTTAGAGAAACTTGGTATTGCTCAGAATGTTACCGTCAAACAAGGGGATGTAACTGATCAAGCAGACATCATTCGGGCCTGTAAACAATCAGATGCTGACTATATCGTTCATTTAGCAGCATTATTAACAAACGGAGCACGGGAAAATCCACGTGCTGCGCTTTCTGTAAATATTCAGGGGACCAACAACGTCTTTGAGACTGCAAGAATCTTAGATGACCAAATCCAACGAGTAGCCTGGGCATCAAGCGCAGCTGTATATGCACCGCCAAAGAAGTATGATACGAAATGGGTAACGGAGGACAATTTAATCTACCCAGACACGCTGTATGGAGCCACAAAAGCGTATAACGAACACCAGGCAAAGGTATATTCTAAAGATTATGATCTCTCATTGGTAGGTCTACGTCCAACCGTGGCCTATGGGCCCTATCGAGAAACGGGCGGATCCGCATTTTTGGCAAATATTATTGAAAAACCAGCGTTGGGAGAATCATATCAGGTACAGTATGGCGATCAGACCATCGATTGGCAATATGTACGAGATATAGCGCAAGCTTTTCGCAGAGGAATTACTACGGATGAAAACGCATTATCTCAGCGGATTTATAATGTTCGCGGTGAATTAGCGACGATTCGTGAGGCCGCAGAAACCGTCAAGGACCTCATTCCTCATGCCGACATTACCGTCTCCGATGAAGGGGAATTACCGTGGACCCAAACTCTTGATATGTCAAAAGCGAAAGAAGATCTTAATTATACACCAAATTACCCAATAAAATCAGGATTCAAGGAGTATATCAATGTGTTACGTGAGGAACATGATATGGATCCGATCAGTTAATCGAACGTTTTAACCTATCAGTGGCTAATCTGGATCATCCTTCGTATACCTTCTTAATGTCGGACTGAATAGTCTGGGATATGATCGAACGTGGTTATATGCAGGGAACCCACGGCACAATGGCTGTCGATTGGGAAGAGCGAATAAATACAGATCGCCTCCGAAACCAACGGAAACAACGTGTATTAGAACGAATGCGCAACGAAGGACTTGGCAGTATATTATTAGTAAATGATCCAAATATTCGGTATGTGACTGGTCTGGCAATGACGGGCAGCAGTGGCGCAGATCATTATACATTGCTCACTGAGTCAGGCAATATCATCCACTGGGATACGGCAGATCATGCAAGTAATCAACGGAAAAACTGTCCATGGATCGAAGACATACGGTATGCCTGCCCCGGACTCGGAAACGTCCCACGCGCCTCAGGAAGCCCATCAGCACGCCGATTTCTTCTCGATAAAATGGCGGAAACGGTGATCGACGCCTTGGAGGAATATGGTTTAGAACACGATGCGATGGGTATTGATATCGGTAACCCTCAACTGATAGAGACATTCGAAGACAAGGGAGTTGACGTGCGGTCACAACTCACGTCACAAATTATTGAAGATGCGCGAAAAATAAAAACACAAGATGAGATTGAGTGTTTGCGAATGGTCGCTGCGATATGTGAGGCGGGGTTTCAGGCAATCGTGGATAATGCGAAACCAGGCAAAAGTGAATCGGAACTCTGGGGGGAGGCTACGAAGGAACTCTGGCGTCACGGTGCAATGGTACAGGGAGGCTATTTGACCTCGGGGCCAAATACATGGCCGAAACACCAAGCTAATACGACGGATAGATCACTCCGTCCTGGCGATCTCTTATATGCAGATTTCTATAATATTGGATTCCTTGGCTATCGCTCCTGTTATTATCGGACATTCAGTCTTGGGGAACCAACTCCTGAACAACGCCAAGCCTATCAAACTGCTCGAGATAACCTCTATAACGTTCTTGACGAAATTAAACCAGGAGCAACAACCGACGAAATTGCCCAAGCGTTTCCTGATGAAGAGGGAGAGCACATGGATTGGTATGATGCTGATGAATATTGGCAAATGACAACCAATCACTGGGCACATGGACTCGGCCTACAGCTATACGAGGTACCAATGATATGGCGAGGAATTTCTCATAAGCATCCCATAGAGATAGAAGAACCAGCAAAACGGCAAGGCGTTCGTGTGGAAGAAATGGTTGTTGTTCGAGAAAATGGGGTCGAAATACTAAGTCAATGGCCGGTTGATGATATTACGACAATCGAATACCGTTCCTGAATGAGATTCATACAATGAAACTAGGTACTGGGTTATTTACGTGTCAACGACGCCCTGATGATGATAGATCATTTGAAGCTATTTATTCCGAAATGTGTACATTAGCGGAAACGATCGAACAAGCAGGCTTGGATAGTGCCTGGGTTTCTGAACACCACTTTCTGCATGACGGCTATCTATCAGGAACGATGCCTGCTCTGGGGGCCATAGCTGCTCGGACAAATACTATTGAAATCGGCCCATGCATAGCGATTGCGCCATTATATGAGCCGGTCCACCTCACCGAAGATGCGGCTACTATTGACCTTCTTGCGAATGGACGCCTTACTCTCGGCCTTGCTATTGGCTCTAATCGAGAGGAATTTGATGCAATGGGAATACCAATAGAGGAACGTGTCGATCGTCTGATTGATACGACAAAGATCCTTCGCAATGGTTGGTCGCCAGGGTCACTCGATTATACAGCGGAATTTCATTCGATTGATCCAGACACCACAATCACCCCGAAACCAAGCGATCCCATTCCAATTATGTATGGCGGTGCAGCGAAACCAGCAGTCCGCCGTGCTGCTCGTGTCGCTGATGCCTGGTGTGCTCCTTCCTCACTTTCGATCCAAGATATTCAAAAACGAGTTACCGATATCAAACGAGTTCGAGATAAAGAAGATATATCTGGAGATTTTGATATTTACATCCTTCAACATGGGTTTGTTGCTGACTCAAAACAAGCTGCATGGGAGCAAATGAAAGATGGGTATTTCTATCTTCAACGCCGATATGCTGAGATGTTCGGTAATGAATCCATTTCCTCATTATCGACGACACGGAAACAAGAATTAAAAGACCAGGCAATTTTTGGGACCCCAGAAGATGTAACAAATGAATTACTTCAATACCAAGAGGCGATCGATAAAGATATTCATTTCATCTATCGAACCTATTATCCTGGTATTGGAACGCAACCGATGAAACGGTGTATTAATCGTTTAGGCGATGAGGTTTATCCAAATCTATGACCCGTTCCCTGTGATGTACTCAATGGGAACCGCTATTTAATCCGTTCAAATGGCTGTTCACAATCGTGACAGAAATGCATAGAGCGGCATAG
>JBDGRB010000219.1:0-5439 GCA_042218485.1 Halobacteriaceae archaeon
GTGACGGCTTCATCCCACGACTAAAGTCGTGGGCTTTCGCCTGTGACTTCTGTAAGCGGCCACCGCACTCCATAGTATTGAAAGATAACGGAACTGACTGCTTGAAACTGGAGCCCTACGATTCAGGGCCCAATAATTTTGCTTCGGCTTTTCGTAGATGTTCAAGGAAGGTCGCCTTTGAAATATCAGCTTTTTCCGCAAGCTCTGTAACCGAGACCTCCCGTGGCCAAGAATAATATCCTTCCTGCTGTGCGAGTTCAAATACTTGCCGCTGTCGTTCAGATAGTTTTTGTCGTGACGAATTTTTTCCACTCGGATTCGATGGTGTTTTTATTGATTCAATTGTGATCTCTGCGTTCATCGCACTTCGAATCCGATCAAGTTTGCGTTGAATTTCGTCACGTGATTGTTCACAGATGACCGTCCAATATTCTTTCCCATCTCTTACTCGAATTGGATCGTCTGGAACAAAGCCCCGGGAAACGATTTCATCATGAATACTATTATGGGCTGGATATTCAACGAGTAATTCGCGTGTGGCATTTCCGGCAGCCTCATAGTTCGTATGTGGTTCGAAATATTCGTTAATTTCTGTGACCGTATTTGTCAATGGCGAGGATTCGATATCTCGTTCGAGAATATCCAGGGTTTCGGCAGTATCAGCATGAGCAGTGACGCGGGCTCGAACTTCCGTGCCAATTTTATAAACCCCATGGCTAATGAGACCAGCATCTACCCGCTTAGTCACTTTCAATGTCCAACAATTTGGATGCCAGATCTCAAGTGTCAGTCTGGTTGAGCTGGGTGTATCCGTTGATGATACCCGCTCAGCATTTGCCATGCAAAAGTATATCACTCAAATACATATAGCTATTTTGCAAACGGAAAATCCTCCAGAATATCAAATGAGAAAATCGATTTTGTGGCTCCCTTGGTAATGCATCTGAAATAATGCCGGCATACGGCTATAATTATCGAAGATCCTTATCATATTCATGAGAGTTATGCTATAGTCACTGTATCCCATCAAAAGTGTGAACCGCCTCGGGGTCACGCCCCGAGGCACTCGGCCTGTTCCGCCTGTAGAGATATGCAAACCGAGTACCTTGAAGGACTTCACTTCCTATACTTCGTGTACAAACAACCACTGTACATCGACGACATTAACCGATCCATCACCATTAAAGTCAAATGCCCTTTTATTATTTTGGATGGCTGATGACCGCAGGTTAGCAAATAATGCTTGTACATCGACCACATTGACGGTACCGTCACCATTGATATCCTCGAATTTTCCATCTGTATCTGGATCGGTTGGCCGATTTGAACCGACGACTGGTGGTGGAACTTGACTTGGCGGAAGCGTTAGCCAGGGATCAAAGTGGATATTTGTAGAGATTTGATCGCCATCACCATTTGCGAGGACATCAGTTATTGGATCAGTAACATTACCGCCTGGGCCGGAACTTGCTCCCCACCAATTGAATGTGGCATTTACAGTTGAGGAATTTTTATTGAGGAGTCCATATCCCGAGTTGTTCACTATCGCATTCCAGGTAATAGTTAGTGTTTTGACCTGGACTTCGGATCCAATATGTATTCCACCGTCATTTGCGCGAATTCGGTTTCTTTGGAGCGTAATGTTTGCCACTACAGCAGTTTCACTTGCTTGTATTTTGACTCCCCAATTTCCGGATTTTACTATGATATTATTTTGCAGGTAAATATTGGTAATACTTGAATTACGAAACGAGACGATATTGAATCCAATTTTTGTCGAGTTTTTGATTTTATTTCCAGCTATTCTCAGCATTTCAATCTGACTGAAATGTGTCGACCGTATTGATATACCCCGAAGTCCAGCATTTGTAATTGTATTATTATATACGCTGATATCTGAGATAGTCGAATTACCTAATGAGATAATACTCAAACTATGGGCATCGCTGTGATGTATCCGGTTGTGCTTAATGGTTATACGCTTGATTGTATTGCGATCATGACCGGTTAACACAATCCCTGACTCGGTAGCATTGATGATATTATTCTGTAGTGTAATATTTTGAATACTCGAAATATTTGCTCCCCGACCACCTATACCGATTGCAGCCGCAGAGACTCCACTGATCGAATTATTGGTTACGGTGAGATTGGTAATCACAGCTTTATTTCCAGATTCACCATTCGCGAAGATATTGATACCACGAGTTATTGCATCACTTGGTGTCCGTTCGTGAATTGAATTGTTAATTATCCGAATTGAATGAAGTGTTTCATTTTCATGGGTCGCAATCGACCAGATATTAATTATGCCTAATCCCTCAAATGCACCGGAGAGAGTATTGTCTTTAATAGTGATTGATGTTAATGCATCGGTAGTTGGAGAACTGCTCACTATCGTAATTCCATAAATTGAACCTGATTCAGCAGAGAAAACATTACCTTTCCCGATTATAGTATTATTCACAACTACGCTGGCTGCTGTATTGGCAAGATATATTCCATGTATTCCGGCACCAACGATCCGGTTCTTTTTAATCGTCCATTGTTGTCCACCAGGGAGTGATATAACTCCGCCAGTGATGAGATGACGAAAGCGATTGTCCCGAATTGTGATATTTGAGTTACTATTATCAGTCGCCACTACTCCGACTCCATTGGGAAACGTTCCTGTAAAGTTTCGAATTATGAATCCCTTGATTACGACATCCGAAACGCCTGAAGCAATAGTAAATGCACTTCCTTCTCGCCCCCCACCATTTAAAATCGGCGCATTGGATCCAGGGCCAACTGTAGTATTACCGGGATCACCTACAAGTGTGAGGGATTTGTTTATCACAACAGTTTCGTTATACGTTCCAGATTGAACAAGAATAGTACTTCCTTCGGAAGCATTATTTATTGCCGCCTGAATCGTTGCAAAATCATTATCGCCATCGGCATCCCCATCGACAATTATTTGTTGTTGAGTTACATTTTGTTTGCCATTCACAAGTATTATCCCGCTATGCAAACCTGCCATGACAATTAATAATGTCACCGCTATGGCGGATATTTGTTGATATATCAGTGCCCCTCGTTTCATGAATTATTCACCTTTCGGGAATGTCAAATAATTTTTCATTATAAATATTATAGTTCATTTCGCACTCCTATATTCGATCTGATAGGTAGTAATAACAAAAATAACCCAGTAGCAAATAGCGTAAGAATCGCCAGTAATATGAATGCCTCATTGAAATATCCCAAATCTGCAAGGATTCCTACCACTACTGAACCTGTCGACCCGATCAAAAACATTATTGAACGGAATAACCCCCACGTTGTCCCGACAGCTTGATCTGGAAGTAATGAGATAATTAAGGAATTCGCCACCGGTGCAATTCCAAACCGGGATCCAAGGACCGCAATGATGAAAACCAATACGAAGATTCCGGAGGCAAATGGAATAGCAATAAGGGTAAATATGCCAACAAAAGAAATACCGACTAATACCTTTGTTCGGCTAAAATAATCCGCTGCACGTCCACCAAATAATTGGGCTATTGCGCCGGCAATAAACATAATCGCAAATAGTAGTCCAGCAGTTTGTTGTGAAAATCCTTTCACCTGTACCAAATATGTCGGTAAAAATGCGGTAACGGCTTGCAAAGTAAACATAATAAAGACCATCGCAAAAAAGGTAATAATAATCTCATTGTTTTGTATCGCCGTGTGTATTCCCGTTATGAGGTCGTTTATTGAGAAATCTGTCTCTTCGATTGATGTCTGTTCGAGTGAGGGTAGGATCCACCAAGTGAGAAAGAGCAGACCAAGAAAGACCGGGAATAATATACCAAGTGTTACTCGCCACCCAAGATACTGCGCACCAATTCCTCCTCCAAAGGAGAGTAATGCCGAGCCGAGACTTCCTCCAGCTAGTGTTATACCAAAGGCTATTCCTGCCTCTTTCGGGAAGAATTCAGATAATGCAATACCTCGTGCAGTCCCAAAGAGACCTGTTCCAATCCCAAACAACCCGCTTGCGATAAAAAACGGAGCGAACGTTGGCGAAATACTCATAAGTCCCAGGCTTCCGGCTGCAATACCAAAACTTACAGACATGACCTTACGGGCGTTGAATTTATCGACGAGAATGCCCGCAGGAAATTGCATTACCGCATACCCAGCCCAAATAACGGTGATTGCAAGGCCGGCCAGTGTGTTATTGAGGGTAAATGCATCTTTGATTTGGGGTAACAATACGGGTATGAGAAAACGGGTACCGAGGACCATAAACCATCCCCCCGAAATAGTAAATAGAACACCTTTCTCACGCGAATTAAATGGAGTTAGATTCACAACAATCGTTAAATTTTTATAGCATTCATTTGGCTTAACCACTACACATTGTAACCTTCCCGCTCTTTATAGGATACACACCGCGTTTCAACACGATCAAAGGCCGATAATCGAGTCTTGAAGCCACTTGATTCGTTGTGCCTATCGATATTCATCTAAAGCCAATAAAGGTACTGCAAAATATTCTTCCTTCGATAAAATTCTTTAGCGGCTACCGGGATATGTTTTGAAATCCATTGCTATTCCTCATCATCATCATTTTCCTCTTCTTCATCGGATTCTTCAAGGTCGATTTCAACGCCACCTTCTAAGTCATAGTCCTCTTGTTGGGACTGCTCTTCTCGAGATTGTTCACCGCCATGACCTATGTCAAACATAGTTGATCCAACGGTTCCCTGTTGAGAATTGAAGGGTTTGATATCGAGTCTCTCTGGTGGTTGGCCAGCCGCTGCCAGAACGTCTTCGTTGACTTTGATCGGACAGTTTTTTCGAACGGCAAGTGCGATCCCATCACTTGGACGGGTATCCTGAACGACTGTTTCTCGTCCTCCACCTCGTTTGACGGTCAAATCAAGTTTCGCATAATATGTTTCATCTGTTAAATCATCAATTCGTACCTGTTCTATCGTTACATCTACCTTATCAAGTACATCTGCGAACAAGTCATGAGTAAGTGGGCGCTCAACTGGAATGCCTTGTCTGGCCCGTTCAATGCTTTGAGCCTGATTCGGGTCAACGAAAATTGGTAAGACTTTATCATGGGACTCCAGTACCACCACGGGTGCACCAGCACCGCTTTGATCCATACTAATCCCAACACCTTTGATTGTTGCCTTGTAGGTCATATGTATATTTAACACGGACCATTGAAACACTCTGGGTAATTTCAATTTGAATCGAATTTTTCTCCAAGATCCACCGAACATATTCTATTAACACATCTTCATCTTGACCTCCTCCCACGAGTGAACGTCGTGGGATTCCTCCGTGGGTAATCCAGCCAGTCGATTACGCTGCCTGTGAACATGCGGATTCGCTGATGCTGGTTTGGTCAGCTGGCCGCGACCGTTCCCCAAAATCGGCGGGTGTCCAGTCGTG
>JBDGRB010000112.1:0-5399 GCA_042218485.1 Halobacteriaceae archaeon
CAAACCAGCAAATCTCCCAACCCTGCGGGACGGGAAGCCGCGCCGTTTACGGCGCGGAGGAGGTCACTCTTCCTGTCGATTTATATTCTTCGTCGATGAATAGAGATAGGTATGTGAGTCAGTAAAGACGACATATACATCCTGGTCGGCATCATGAATCACCCGTCGGTTGGAATCAATACCAACATCGACCAAATCAGCCAATGTTTCCATTTCAGTGATTTGCTCAACATCATCAAGTGATGAGACCGAACCCCTCGAAATCCATTCCTCAAATCGATGGCGATGAAGCTGTTCTTTAATCGCCTCGTAATTCGTTGTCTTTTTGTACCACAATATCACGACTCCGATAATACTCAATATTCCACCGACCGCTACAATAACTAATGGTCGCTGTTGAGACGAACCTGATACTCGAATCCGTTGTGTGGTCGTTTCTGATCGTGTTTCTTTCTCTGTTGGTGTCCCCATTACCCGATATGAATTATCATTAAATGCGATTACAGTGCTGAGATTGATATTCCCTTGATATCTATTTGTCCGATACTGAGTGGTAATTTTCAGTCGGACTTGTAGTGACGCTACATTGTTCAATTGATTTCGAATTTTCAGCAATCGTTGATTCCGAAATGGGGTGATCTGGAGTGTCGCCGCGGTAGTAGCTTTCCCAGTTTTTATGGTGATCTGTGTGGTTTCAATCACGGTCGTATTCTGCCATAATTGTTGCCCGTTGGCTGTCGCTTCAATGATCAATATATATCGCTGAAAAATTGATGTTTTCACATTTTTCGGTGTTCGTATTTGTGTCTGAATGGTTAGATTGGGCATCGCAGAATACAGATATAATGGTTTCCCGTGAAGAACTGTCCCTTTTTTCCATACAGTAGTATTTGTAACCACAGTCGCCTGATGGGATAGGGCCACTTTTACCGTTTGTTTATGTTTGTGTTTTGTCACCGTAGTGGTAGGAGGGGGTTGTTGTATCTGAAAACCACCATAAACAAGCAAACTAACACCGATAACGACGGTGGTTACACCTACAATTATTCCCCGTTTTAGTAATAACGACCGTAGTCGAATACCAACTCCAGAGACCATGAGCTGGGAGTTATCTTGATATATGAGGGTTTTTCATATCATCTTTCTGGCCTTTATCGAATGATTGTGCAAGCAAAAACCTGCCCGATTTTTGGGAATCTACAGATGAACAAGGCGAGTGCCGCGGGCGTTCCCCGAAGCGGTTCACCATCCTTTATTGTCACATTAATATGATTTGCCAAATATTGGCGCTTTATTGGGTTATAATGTTCACTTATTGTTCGGCCCCGAAGAAAGCTCAGGCGATAAACGAAGGAATGTCGCGATACTTGATCAGGAGAGTGTTGCATCAGGCAGGTCCTGCTTCTGGGTATGGTTTTATTTTCGATCCAGATTCTGTTCGGACATATCCAACCTCACCGCTGAGGGTGATGTATTTCAAATATCCACTGCTTCCGATGAAAATAATATCGAGTTTATCATCAGTATTCCAATCCGCTAAGGCCAGCGGGGTTTCTTTTGCACTGAGGGATCCGTCACTTACGGTTTCATCGAGGCCTGATATATTCCCAATTCGAATATATGGTGAATCACCGTTATTATAGGGATATTCGATTTCCGAATCAATACTCTCGATGTTCGCTAAATCTCCGACAGCGTAATGGGTATTCAGGGTGATTCCAAGGGAATGGACCGACCGTGTTTCTGTCGTATGATCTGTCTCAATATATTTGATTGTTTGATCCGGAGCTACATACACGATATCAGTGTCCCCATCACCGTTAATATCGCCAATTCCAACGACGGACAGCGCCTCAATCGGATTGGTTTCTGTTGCGATATCTTTATATATAATGTGAGGTTCTTCACCCATTTCGACCCGCCATAAGTAGTTATTATTTGCTCCAGCGAAAAAGACTGAAGCATTATGGCCCTCCCAATATCCAACCCCAAGATGGGTATCTTGTTTTGGTTTTACCGTTGATTTATCAACAAGTGTTTGTGTCTCATTTGTCCGATCAATTATACGAAGGTAACTATTGGCTGTAACATACGGGATTTCCTTTCGCGAATCTCCATCAAGACTTATTTTTCGAGGACCTAACGCCTCAACTTTGGCTGTATCAAATTTGATGATTTTTTCGCCTTTGATTATCCGTCGCAATTCATGACTACTACTCGTTGCATACACAATCGATGGATCGGTACAATTACTATCTTGGATCGGCACGTGTCGAATTATTGTCCCCACAAATGTCTCGGTGGATGCATTAACAGTAAATTGAACCTTATTGTCAACAATATCTTCATCACAGTCGACCCGCATATCAATTGTTGTGCTCTCATCTGGCTTCAGCGTGAAAGTGGTTGAATCACCAACATTTTCACCATCGATTAGTAATGTTCCATAGTCGGAGGAACCATCGGTAAGAGAGACAGTAACGGTGATATTCTGCTGTAGAGGGTTCGTTGAGGTCACTAGCCGTTCAGTGTCTCCAATTACCACACTACCGGTGATATTTAACGATAGAATAGCTTTCCCATCATCTACCACATCGATATTTTCGGGGCGAGTCAAATTACTTGATTGAAATGATGCAGTCGGCCCAAAGATACCAAAGACTCCAATTATTAGAATACTACTCACAATAATACCAACAAGCAGGTAAGTGATCGTCGATCGTGTTCGACGGCGAGACCGACGTCTCATGGTGAATCACCCCGAAGGTAGGATCGAATGTATTCTGATCGGAAATGAAGCGGGCGCTCTTTGTCAACGAAAATTCTATATCCCATATATAGCGGGACTAAAACGCTTCCTACACTAGCCACAGCGGCGATAAATGCATGGATATGGTGGAGTCGCCGTAATATAGGGGTCGGTATCAGAGCGGGATGGGTATACACTCGAATGGAAACGAGGTCACGATCTTGGGTTTGTGGAACCTCTACCCATACTTTATAGACATTAGTAGTTTGTATGTTCAATAGGTTAGTTTTTTGTTGATACCGTGACACTATAGGGAGAGATTGTTTTGTGTCTTGAGATTTAATTTGCGCTAATTCAGCATGAGATAATCGATCAATCGATTTGAGTGAGCCCTGCCCAATTACGATTATTGAATTTGTTATTGGAGATTTTGATATTTTGATATAATATGTTCTGACGGTTGTTTCCTCCCCTTCATGCGGAACAGTATAAGCAAAACCTGCAGTGGATGCTGATAAGAGGATAAAACTAACGCCAATGATTGCGACACCGATAAATACTGCCCGATAGATATCTCTGGTCTTGATAACATGCCTTTTGGGTCGTTGATTGCCCTCATTGGCCGTAAGAAAACTATAGGTAAAAGCGAGTAAGAGGCCAGCAATCACGATATTCTGAATGGATTTGAATACCCCTAGAAGCGTTCCTAAGTGGGGTATGATTATCGGCGTTCCACCGATCGTTAAAACTTCACCGACGATTTGGGACCGATCGACGGGTTGTAATCCCGTTGCTTGATCAGTAACTGGATTGTTGTCGCCCTTTGTAATGAATCCTGCAGGTGTTTCTTTGACGACACGATGGGTAATATATGCATTCCGTTTTGGTGAATAAAACGTTATGATTTCGCCTGGTGTAACCTCACCCGCTGGAACTAATATATATCCATCTCCCTCATTGATGGTCGGTGCCATGCTGTCGGAATATACATACGATAAATGAACCGGAGCCCATACAGGGGCAATCAATAGCAATAATAACAATAACAATAAAAAAAGGAGTTTTCGCATTGGTTGTTAATCGATACGAATAATGAAATAGTCAGCTTACACTGAGACGTTCAATGTACCGCTAATCGTATCGGATGCAGTCAAGTCATTTGCTGAGCCAATACCAGTATTGAATTCGATTACAACATACCAAGTTCCGCCTGCAGGTATTGTTATGGTAACAGAATCACCAACCTTAACGGTTTTTGTTCCGCCACTGGATCCACCGTCATTATCGATGATAATGATGTTGATGTTTTCCTTCGAGAGAGCTGCACCTGAACTATCATCTTTAAAGCTAATTGTCACTGAATGTTCAACGTCATCACGATTCGTGATGCTGAAGACATACTCCTTTTTTGCAGGTTCTGAGCTTGTGCTACTGATTGCAGACTTATCACCAAATGTATACTTGGCGATTGGATTTAGACCCTTCACATTTGAGCCAAGATTAGTAACGGATATCTGTAATTTTCCTTTAGTACCCATCTTTGCAATGCCAGTTCCGCCATCGGCCAAAGCGATTGGACCGCCTTCGTCATTCGCTACCTTTATATCGATGCTTCGGCTCACTTTCGCTGAGGTAAACGCACTGGCACCAAAAATTACACTGCTTGCAATCAAGAGTGACGCTAATATGGCAGGTATGGTCAATCGCGTCATATGTGGAGAAAATGTTGACACACTATTCACCAGCGTGCCTAACTAGTTTGATGGAATTCTTGATATATCCGAAAAATTATTTATCCTCACGGATTGGCCAGCCTGCTTTGCGGGCAGCGTCACGAAATGGTACGAATTCCCATCCAAGCGCCTCGGCCATCTCTTCGTCCTCACTCATTTGACTAACATATACATATCGTTCTGCAGGGAAACGTTGTCGAATTGTCGAGAGACTCCCAACAGAAGATAGATTTCCTGCGATAAATTCTGGATTTGCATTCATTGCCTCTAGCTCATCGGCTATCTCATCGGTTTCACGTTCCGATCCAACGCCAAGATGTCGGGTCCAATCAGCCGCATCCTCTAATGCTTCTTGTGGATCTTCTAATAACTCAAGCGCTTCTAAGGTGATAACTAACGTCATATCGCCACTACGTGACTCAGCCATATCATTCGTTTACCGACCAATAGACAAAACAACTTCGTCATTATTTTCTCATGAATTGTTCAGAATTGTCTTGTGAAGGCATATTTTTCGAAGCATTCAAGCACAGGATTGATAACCTCAAGTCAAATATCTATATGTATAGATTAACCATGGTCAAGTTTAGTAGTGAATCTAATACCGGCGCGATAATGCGAGATCTTGCACGAAAGGCAAAACAATACGGCCTTGAAGATAGAAGTTCTTGCTGTCACTGTGCTAAAAGTATTGATCAATCACAAGACCATCCAGTCATTCGAATGGATGATATGGAAAATCCAGTTGAATTCCACTTCTGTTCGAAGGGCTGTGAGCGTGAATTTAAACAAATGATCAGAAAACACGCTTAACCCAATAACATCTCTTTTAGGTGTTTAACAAAGGTACAACCTCACTCCGAGGTAAAAGCGAGTATACTATTTGGTTTGGGGTTTCCTTCTTCTGGGATTTGCGT
>JBDGRB010000063.1:0-5371 GCA_042218485.1 Halobacteriaceae archaeon
ATCAACACGTTCAATGCGATCTGCGGTATTGAATGGCCGACACCGTTCCCGTAAGGTATCATCCCACCAATCAATATCATCGGTTATATAATTTACCTGGCAGTTGTTGATAGCAACTGGATGGAGTTGTATTGCCGCTATTTGACCATTGGATATCCGAACTTCGTAGAGAAATGATCTATCATTTCGTAAGTCAGGGTCTACTCGATAATCATCAACAAAGTCACCACAATCATATAGAATAGGTGTCTGGTTGTAAACCTCTACGCCTTGAAAGACATGCGCACTATGGCCATGAATCAAATCGATTCCATTATCAACTAACCATCGACCAAATTTCCGATATTGTTTTGCAGGAACCGTTTCCATATTTGGCCCCCAATGAAGTGATGCGATAACGAAATCTGGCTGATATTCCTTTGCTTGTTGTATGGCGTTTCGAATCGGATCTAATGAGTCCTCATCTTCAATATCCATAGCAGTATGTGCCACACCGAGCCGCTGATCAGTTGTTGCGTATTCGGGGGTATTGTCAGTCGCGGCTATTACGGCAATAGTATAATCATTAATTGTAAACACTGCAGGCTCCCAGGCAGTTTGGGGTGTGCCAGCACCAGCATGATGAATATTTTCCTCTTCAAGTCCCGAAATTGTATCTTGTAAGGCTATTTCATTGTAATCAAGTGCGTGATTATTGGCAAGACTTGCAAAATCAACATCTATTGTCGTGAGCGCAGGCAGGGCCCATTGTGGATCCGCACGGAAATGAAATGGTCGCCGTGTTTCTGTCCACTGCTCCCCTCGTGTTGAGAGTACTGATTCAAGGTTAATTAATAATCCATCCAGTTCCTGTAGCCGTGTTTGTAGATTGCCCCAGACGGCATCCGGCATTTGGCTACGATGGCGATCGTCAACTAACCGACCGAGCATAACATCGCCCGTTAATCCGATTGACGTTTGGGACACAGTTATGCTGTCTAGGCGATGAATTGATAAAAATTCCCGGCGACGCGATATTAATCCGAACCACGGTTGGTAACGGTTCAACCAAAGTCTTGTCCTGTATAAGCCTCTGAGGGTGGCCAGTAGGCAAGATAGTTTACAATCGTTAGATCTTCTTTGAATACACCATTGTCAGTTAGATTCGTTCATTTTCCATTCCAATAACGATTTGAGATGATTCCGGAGTTCTTTGCCCTTTTCTGTTAGTTCATATTCTACATGGGGGGGAATTTCATCGAATTGTGTCCGTGAAATCAGCCCAACTTCTTCAAATTCATCCAGCCGTTTTGAGATCGTTGAAGTACTTGCTTTCGATAATTCGTTTTCAATCTCGACAAAGCGAAGTGATTCCTGGGCGGATATGATACTAAACAGTTGCATTGCATATTTTCGCCCCAGCACGTTCACAACGTTCGCCAAGGGACAGTAACAGGTTGCATTCACATCACATGTGGGTTCTTGCACTGATGACATCCGTATGTATACTTTAGATGCTCCAACCTACTCTAATCCTGTGGACTTGACAGTTTATTTACGTTCCTTACAAAAAATGATAAGATGGATCCAACACGCTACGATTTGGTCATTTTAGGTGGGGGTTCAGCAGCATTTGCTGCAATAACAGCAGCAGATGATCGCGATCTTTCAACAGCAATAGTGAATGCAGGCTTACCTATCGGTGGCACGTGTGTTAATGTTGGATGTGTGCCAAGTAAACATCTGTTAGCAGTAGCTGAAACTGCCTATGAACCGCCGCAGAATCCGTTTAATGCCATTACATATCGGGATGATCAACCGACGATTGATTGGTCGGCGGCTATCGAGGAAAAGGATACACTCGTTACCACGCTTCGGGAACAAAATTATATTGATGTAGCCAACACCTTCGATGTTGATATTTATCACGGACGGGGCAGACTACAACAAGGACCCACTATTGATATTGCTGAGGGAGAGGATGCAAACACACAGATTACCGGCGAAAAAGTCCTTATTGCGACGGGTAGTTCACCGTGGATTGCACCAATTGATGGGATTGATGATATAGATTATGAAACGAGTGAAACAATTTTAGAACGACAGGAATTACCTTCAAGTTTTGTGATCATTGGCGGTGGATATGTCGCCATGGAGTGGGGACAAATTCTCAATCGCATGGGAGTTGATGTGACGATATTACAACGATCCAATCATATTTTATCTGATTTTTGGGCCCCTCTCGGTCAGAATCTCGAAACCCATCTTCAACAGGAAGGCATAACTGTTGTCACAAACGTTTCATTTGACCAAATTCGTACCCAGTCCAATGGGGATATTCAGGCCAATACAACTGTTGATACTGATGAGCGGACGTTTTCAGCGCAGGAATTATTTGTCGCAACTGGTGTAACGCCAAATACTGCTGATATAGGGTTGGATACCCTAAATATTGGCACAGATGAGAATAATGCTATCAGGACTACTGAGTATTTCAAAACGAATCATTCGGATGTATACGCTGCTGGCGATTGTATAGGTTCGCCGATGTTGGAAACAGTTGCAGCAAAAGAGGGGAATCGAGCAGTGAATAATGCATTTGGAGATACTACACAGTCGATTAATTATTCGGCAGTTCCGACGGTTATATACACGAGCCCTGAAGTAGCGACAGTTGGAGTAACAGAACCCGAGTATATGAACCAATATGGGACCTGTACGTGTCGAACTGTACAGATGGAGAACCTTCCTAAGGCAAAGACGGTCAAAGATACACGAGGATTCCTTCAAGTCGTGAAACATCATGAAACAGATGACATCGTTGGAGTCCATATGGTTGGGCCTCGTGCAGCAGATATTATATCCGAAGCAACACTAGCCGTCAAGCATGGATTATCAATTCATGATATTATTGATACTATCCATCCGTTTCCGACATTTAGTGAGGCCTTCAAACAGGCTTGCCAGGCGTTCAACCGAGATATATCGAATATGAGTTGCTGCATTGAATGATATATTATATTCGATTACTCACGGAAATAATTCAGATTTGGTCTGTATTGACTCGATATGGGACCGGAAAGCCAACAAACAAAGGCCTTGTATGATAATACCAAGACATGTCCTTTGCGGACAAAGCACGAGCCCAAACTCGATCCCACCCTCGAATTATTACCGCTGTAATTAGTGTAATCGGTTATACGCTTGTCATTGGGGCCTTCTTAGGTGTTGTTCCAATACCTGACATCAGCCGTTCAACGGTAATCCTATTGTCCGATCTAATTGCGGTTATCAATTCCACCGCCCTCATAGTCCTTCTCGCTGGGTGGCGCTTCATTAAACGTGGAGATATACGCAAACATCGGGCAGCAATGAGCACGGCATTCGTATTGATTATGACGTTTTTAGTGCTATATTTAATCAAAGTTGGTGGAGGATTCGAAAAGGGGTTGGTGATCAAACAGGGCCAATTTCTTGCACAGTATGCTTCCTTTATCAATGCGGTATATTTAGCAATGTTGGTGATACATATTCTGCTTTCAGTAATTTCAGTCCCAGTCGTACTCCACGCAATAGTGTTGGGCATATCTCATCCGATCGGTGAATTACCGAATACCCTGCATCCCCGGGTTGGCCGAGTTGCTGTTGTTGCATGGACGCTTAGCCTCTCGCTGGGTATTATCACCTATTTCCTATTGAATCACGTCTATAGTTGGGAAATCGTTCGTTTCTCAGTTTTACCACTAATGACTGGCGAAGGCGTTCGGACCATTAGTGATCGTGCGAAATTCGAGTAATATCGGGTCCCGATAGGATTTGTTCGTTGTTCGGATCCACTATTATTTCATATAAAAAAATTTCTGACCCACCCACAACCGGGAATAGTGAACACAATAACAGTTCCGTGTTTCATCGGTTTGTACTTGGAACGCCCCGAGAGGCAAGTCGAATTTATTATCAGTCTACATTACATTTAAGCGAGTATGCCCTCTCATACCCTCGCTAAATCATCGCCTAATGAGCCGGCAGTATCTGTCCAGGGTCTTCGGAAAAGATATGGTGATGTAAGCAATGGCGTAATCGCTGTTGATGATGTCAGTTTTTCGATTGACCCTGGGACAGCTGTCGGATTACTTGGTCCAAATGGCGCTGGCAAAACGACGACGATCAAATCGCTGCTTGGGTTGATCGAGCCAACAGCGGGGAAAGCCATGGTAAATGGTATTGATGTACATGCCAATCCATCGACTGCATATCGCCATATTGGTGCGATACTCGAAGGTGCTCGTAATGTCTATTGGCGACTCACAGTTCGTGAGAATCTCCGCTTTTTCGCTGCACTTGGCGGTCAACGGCCAGAATCCCTAACGGAACGACACAACGAACTATTACAGCAGTTAAACCTGACTGACAAAGCTGACACTCAAGTCAGGGATCTATCACGAGGGATGAAACAGAAAGTTACGATCGCATGTACCTTAGCACGTGAAGCCGATGTCGTCTTTCTTGATGAACCCACACTCGGTCTGGATGTCGAGAGTTCAATTGAATTACGGCGTGAACTCCGCCGACTTGTCAACGATGAATCGATTACAGTCCTGCTCTCGAGTCATGATATGGACGTTATCGAGGATGTTTGTAATCGCGTCATCATAATGAATGATGGTCATATCGTTGCTGATGATACAGTCGATAACTTATTGTCACTATTCCGTACGCAAACATATGAAATTACAACAACCAGTTATTTAGCCGATAGCGACCGCACGCAGTTACAGCAAACCTTTAATGCGGAAAATTTCACACAAATCGGTGACCAAGAACGATTCCAAGTACAGGTGACAGGTGATGAATTTTATGATCTCATCGATATTTTGGAAGCGAATGACTATATTATTGATAATTTCGAGTCAATTGAACCCGACCTCGAAGACGTCTTTCTTCATGTAACAAGGACCGAACAAACACAGTCAGATGCAGCTTCATCCATGTCGGTGACTAACCAATAAGGAATACTATGACTCAAACACAAGTATCTCAAGAAACGAGACGTTTGCCTGGCCGGTGGGTCCTTCTCTGGGGTATTATTTATAAACGATTTTTACTGTTGATTCGGTATCCGGTCAACTTAATCGCGCAACTTTTCTCTATCTACATCTTCTTTGCCGTGGTGTTTTTCGGCGGGAAAGCCGCAGTATCGCAAATCGGCGGTGGTGCTGGAGCATTAGCGTCAACCTTTGATGGGTTGATTGTCGGCTGGTTTCTGTGGACAATGTCGCTGACTGCCTATTTTGGGTTGGCTGAAAATATCATGAATGAATCACAGTGGGGGACCCTCGAACAGTTATACATGTCGCCATATGGGTTTAATACCGTAATGGCAGGGCAGGTT
>JBDGRB010000032.1:0-5291 GCA_042218485.1 Halobacteriaceae archaeon
TCCATATTCCGGGAAAATATTGAGACGGAATCACCAACATGGATTTGTACCCTGGCCCCGTCAAATTTTGTTTCTACCCCTACCTTCTCCCATTCTTCAATTGCCTCATCGATTGTGCCGTCTTGAGCAAGCATCATTTTAATTGGCCGCCCAATTTGTAATTCCATTGCATCAAGACCGTTGATTCCTTCTTCCCGGGCTGTTACTGCGACTTCCCCATAATCATTTGATACCTGCAATGCTCGTTCGACGTTCTCCACGGGAATATCAAACGCCTGCGCTATAGCATCCCGAACCGTGCCTTCGCCGACGCCTATTCGCATTTCGTTTAACACAAGCCTCGCTAAATATTTGGCCTCCATTGAAGAACATCGGTTAAATAATCCGAACAAGATAGTAATCTTCTCATCTTGACTCCCTTCCCCTTCGATTGTTGCCAATGATTTTAGTTCCTCATAAACATCCGTAACCGTTAGTGTTGATTGCTCGGAGTTGCCAAATGCATCTAATCCTTGTTGAGTTCCAAACTCATAACTAGCAGCGACATCCCCGATATCGCCCATCTCAGCGAGTCTCTCTTCGATATCATCGACACTTATATTATGGCCAGCAGCTCGAGCAATGGCTTCATAACAAAAATTCGGGCCGATATCAAGCTTTTTCATACTCCATGCCGGGAATATCCGTCCTTGCACGAACCGAGCGATAATCGGGAGATCCTCATCTGCATGGAGGAAAAGGTCAGTCACATGATTAATTATATCATGATCAGCGGTTGTTGCATCAATAGTTTCTGCAAAGTCAACAAATTCAGCAAACTCCATTGTGCTTCATTATTGGTTTCATCGAAATGAAATTACCGCTCTACAGGCAGAGCAGGCCGAGTGCCTCGCCGGTAAGCCTCCAAGGCGGTTCATAGGTGTGATCACCGAAACCTATATCCTTGAAATATACTTTTCGAACAGTCGATATTTTTCCATACTCCCCATAGAACCTATACATGTGATCTCCTCTCGTCTCTATAGGAAAGGAGATTTTCGACACGCATATTCTTCAAAATATAATCCGTGGATCCACCAACAGTTGTTAAACCATTTGAATAACACATTATAATTATGGAAGATGATTTAGCGTCAAATGTCGCTGACGTCTTAGAAATTGACCGTGATGAATTTCAATCTCGTGTCCAAGAAGAAGCAGAATTTATTAAAGAGGGTATAGATGACGGTGTTTTTGATAATCCCCAGGGGAATGTCGGCTTAGAAATCGAGTTTTATGCTGTCACTGAAGAAGCACATGTACCACGATGGACCGAACCCGCAGGTGAGGAAGAGCGAGGGTCATTAGCCAGAGTTCCCCGTCGACTATTAGAATATATTGGATTTGAAAAAGAACTCGGTCTACACAATGCAGAAATGAGTACGACGCCCCAACCGTTAAACGAATATGGTCTCGAAACACAAGAATTCGAAGTCAAGTCTCGTCTGGAAGCTGCAAGAGACCCATTACAAACTGAAGGATTAGAACTTGTTACTGATGGAATTTGGACGATACCGCCACATGGTGAAACGGCGCGGGAATATTTGACAGATAGTGTACTCGACGACGGCGTAGCGATTGCGACAAACATGAGCGAATCAACACGATATCATGCTATGGCGAATACAAACCAACCGGCCAATATGGAAATTTCAACTGATTATGTCCATCTTTCAGCAGATACGGTCATGCCAGAGAGTTTAATTACCTCAATTCAACCACATTATCAACTCCCAACTGCAATGGATCTTCCACAATATTTCCGGTATGCAGTCAGAATTGCCGGACCAGTACTGGCAGTAGGGGTCAATGCACCGTTTTTTCCACCCGACTTATATGATAACGATGCGGCCCCGACTGACATCCTTGCTAATAGCATGCAAGAAAATAGAATAACCGTGTTTGAATCCGTTCTCAACTCGGAAAATACCGAGAAAGTTCGATTTCCCTCGGATATTAATACGGTAAATGAGGCTGTAGAACGAATTGCAAATGACCCTGTTATGGTCCCAATGCCAATTACGAAGGGTGAACGATTTGATGATGAGTTTGCGCATTTCCGAATGAAACATGGCACATTTTGGCGGTGGATTCGACCAGTGTTTGATGGCCCTACCCGCGAAGCTGCAAACGCTCGAATCGAGTTCCGACCTCTGCCAGGTCAACCAACCGTCCAAGATATTATCGCTTTCCAAGCCCTCGTCGCAGGTCTATTAGTCGGGTTATACAGACAGGAGCATCCAGTCAAACAGTTATCGTGGGAAACTGCAAAAAATAATTTCTATAATGCTGCCCAAAATGGTATCAATGCTGAGCTTACGTGGATAACGAACGCAGGAGAAGAAACAGATAAACTTGATGTGATTTTCGAGGATATTTTGGCCCATGCCGCATTGGGTCTTGAATCGCATGGATTATCGGAAGCAAAAGCAGATTCATATTTAGATCCCATCAGAACCCGTGTTGAAAATCGCATCACTCCAGCAAAGTGGAAACAAAATGAGGTGCGAGAACAGCTAGATGACGGAAAAACACTTGAAGAGGCTATTTATGCGATGCAACGAAAATATTTTGACCGGCAAAAAGAGACCTTGATCACGGGAGAGTTCGGTGATTGGTTACAATAAACTCTCGAAATCCTCGTAACTAGTTACATCAACGTTATTACGGGTAATTTCGGCAATGTGAAGTCCATTACCACTTGCCGTATCGCGCTCAACGGCGCTTTTGATGGCTTTTGCAGCAACGGTCTTTCCTTCTTCCATGGTTAAGTCTTCTTCATATTCTTGCTCAAGCACTCCAAGAGCAAACTGCATTCCGCTGCCGTTGGCAGCGTAATTATCCGACAAAGAGCTACCAGTTGGATCAAGGCTATATACATGACTCCCCTCATCATCGACACCGCCCATGAGTGGAACGACGATGAAGTAAGGGCCGCCTCGAAGGAGATTACTTGCGAGTGTGGCTAATGCGTTTATCGACATATATTCGCCCCGACGTGCCTCATAGAGATTCGTTTCCGCACGGAGTGCACGGATAAACGACTGTGCACCGCCAACCGATCCAGAAATTGTAAGAGCAGCATTCGGTTGGATTTCTTGTATTTTTTGAACATTCTTATTCGAGACAACACGACCGCCTAAACTAGCCCGTTGATCACTTCCGGTGATCACTCCATCTTCCGTAGCAAGCGCCACAATCGTTGTCCCTGTTTCATTATTTTGTTCCATATCACGATATGAAATGTCAGAATCAGGTAGCGACCCAACCTCCGGTGAATAAATATTCATATCTTCGCTAAGTCGTTCCTGATTACGCTCAAATTCAGAGCCCTTCATTGGATTCATCACTTCGATGTACTCGTGGCTCACTCATAAAACCATTCTTTCGATACTCAGGCCGATACTCATGTGAATCCGAGCAGAAATAATTATTGCGAAAATATCGGTCTTCGAGACGACCCTCCTTAATTTACCGCTTGATAAACATTTTCGACCTTATTAATGAGCTGGTCAATGGGAAGGGTGATACCCAATTTGTTACTCACAATTGCAATAGGTAATAACATTATTCCTATGGCAACCGTGACGTAATGAATTGCGCGTAAGGCAATTCGTATAATTCGTTCCATAGTTCGGTATTAGACTGTGGAGTGCTACCTGTATATAAGTCTTACTGGTTCATTTATTAAAAAATTACGCCGCTTGCTGCTGATTATAGTATACTTAATATTAAATCAATTTCAATTGTATTATTCAATGAACTGTGAATAGGAACCCAATCCTAATGACAACAGTATTGATAAGTTATACCTATCCAATTAATTACCCAGGTGTATGTAAGCAGCCGTTTTTCTAATTTTTCCATATATTACAAACATTTCTACAAATCGAGGAGGCCCCATGCCTCGGGTCGGACCCCGAGACGATTCATCACACTTGGAAGATGATATCAGTGTTATCAGTGGTGGAAGCTCCTCATGGTTGTGGCCACAACAGCTGATAACAAACAGCTACTTTGATCGGGAAAATGTCGAACAGAAACCACAAAAAGGTATGCTCCACATTTAAATATATAACCATGACGAACTACCAAGTCGTAATGGAGGCGGCATGGCTGGTGCGCGATGTTGAAGAAACCGACGATGCTATCGGTGTTGCTGTGAGTGAAGCTGGGAAACAATTAAATGATGCTGATTTAGAATACGTCGAGGTCGAAGCAGGAGCCACTAGTTGTCCTGCATGTGGCGAACCATTGGATGCTGCATTTTTAGCGGCATCGACGGCGTTGGTCGGTCTTGTTCTTGAAATGACAATTTTCGATGCTGACAATCCAGAACATGCTGCACGTATCGCAAAAAGTGAGGTCGGCGGCGCATTACAAGATGTTCCCATAGAAGTTATCGAAACAATGGAAGCCGATGAACCGAAAACCGAATAAGGAAAGCTTATTTATAACTAACAGTTATTATATAGTATGCATTTACCGACATCGCAAGATATTCGGGAAAAACGCCAATCACTGCAATTAACACAAAGTGAATTGGCCGATCTTGCAGATGTCTCTCAACCGTTGATTGCGCGGATCGAAAATGGTGACGTTGATCCCCGCCTCTCGACACTTCGGAAAATAATAAATGCCCTCGAAGAAGCAGAGGGTGATGTCGTCCGCGCTCGCGATATTATGCATTCAAATGTAGTAAGCGTTGGACCAGATGATCAGGTTAAGACAGCTGTTGATCAAATGCAACAGGAAGGATTTTCGCAATTGCCTGTAATCACAGATGGTGTTCCAATTGGGTCAATTAGCGAAGATGACATTCTTCACGCCGGAGAAGAGGTTGGTGATCAAGAGGTCCGTGAAATTATGGGTGAAAGTTTTCCAACTGTTTCAGCAAGTTCAACGTTAGAGGAAATAACAAGTCTGCTCGATCATTACAAAGCAGTAATGGTGACCGAAGCTGGTGAAACGCTTGGAATTATTACCGGTGCTGATGTCGCAGCTCAGGTTAGTTAAAGACCAATCCCAAAGAAGATAATCCCGATAGATCCAATGAGTGCGGGGATAAATATCGCAACGTAAATTCCTTTATTCCAAGATAAGACTGTTTGGCCATCAAGTCCACCAAACGGTAACATATTGAAACCCGCCAAAATGATATTAATACCGACACCTTTACCGCCGAAATCAGGGAACACAAACCAGACTGGAACAAATACTACCGCAAGTAGGAGATTTGTTACTGGACCGGC
>JBDGRB010000122.1:0-5237 GCA_042218485.1 Halobacteriaceae archaeon
GGAGGCAAAAACATACAAGACCGTTGTAGCAAGTATGCCACTAGCAATTATCAAACCATAAATAATCCGAACCGCCAATCGGTCAAGAAGGTGGTCAGAGTCCTCGATATCTGCACGGACATAAAAATCATCGCGATCAAACCGTTCTAGCATACGTTCGAGTTTCGGCGGCGTCCGAACCGCGGCTCGGGCTGATTCAGTAAGTTGTTCTTGTGTGGATTCCAGATATCGCTTGATAGATTCTTCCCGATATCCCTGTTCTTGCAGATATTCGGTCGCTACACTAATGAAATCGAAATCAGGATCAAGAGTAACACAAACACCCTCAACGACTGTTGCGACACGTAAAATCAACGCTAAATTTGAGGGTAAGCGTAGAGGAAATTCATAAATCGTATCCTCAACCCGATTGACAATCTGTTGAACACGGTACTGTTCAATTGCTTCGCCACGGGCATCTTGGATTGCAAGTTCCATGACTTCCGCCATCGTCCCACGATCGGCCTCTGGACTGAGCGTCCCCATTTCAATTAATGCATCTAAAATAGCGTCGATGTCTTGATTTGCCACTGCGATATAAAATTCAATTATTTTGTTCTGAATGAATTCATCAACACGGCCACTCATCCCAAAATCGTAGAGGATAATTGTACCATCATTTTGCACGGCTAAGTTACCCGGGTGGGGATCCGCCTGGAATACACCATCATCAATAATCATCTGCAAATAAATACGTTGGAGCCGTTCGGCAATCGTTCGTCGCTCAAGCCCCATTCGCTCCAATTCTTTGGTGTCCGTTATCTTTGTCCCTGGAATATATTCCATCGTTAACACACGCTGACTGGAGTGTGTGTCTATAACTGCTGGAATGGCTACTTTCGGACTATCAGTAAAATTATTCCGTATTTCATTCAGCATCCGTGCTTCACGATTATAATCCATTTCTTCTCGAATCGTTTTACCAAATTCATCTGCTAAATTTTGCAAGGAAAAGGCCCGTGATTCGTCAACAAACCGAATAAGAATGGGTAGAAGCCAGCGAATAACACGGAGATCAGCCTCAACTAACGCCTCAACACCAGGGCGACGGACTTTAACAGCTACTTGGTCACCATCGAGTTTTGCTTTATAGACCTGGCCGAGACTGGCACCACTTATCGGATCAGTATCAAATTCATCAAACTCTTGGTCTACTGGACCAAGTTCATTTTCGAGTACGGGTTTCGTATCTTCCCACGCCGCCGGCGGCACTCGATCTTGGAGTTCTGTAAGGACATCGATGTATTCAGGTGGGAGAATATCAGGGCGGGTTGAGAGCAATTGCCCGAGTTTGACGAAAGTTGGACCTAACGTTAACAGTGATGAAATAAGCCGCCGCGCTCGCTGTCGTCGTCGGTCACTGGAGACGCTCCGTCGCCCGCCAATGAGGATAAATCGCCGTCTATCTCGCAGGTATCCCCAAATTAAGGGGAAAAATTGCCAAAGAACCAGGAAAAACCGCTTGTAGGCACGTAAATTAACCACCGTCTCCTCCGTTAATCTTGGATCGGAATTTCACGAGATTCCTGTGTTTCTTTTGGGATTTCTAATTCAAGCGTTCCCCGCTCGATCGTGGCCGAAAAGTCCCCATCATTCGTGTCCACAGTTGGGGGTAACGGGACTTCAAGGTCGAGGAAAAGTGACCGATTTTCTCGAATATATGAATACTCTTCTGGGATATCTTTCTCGCGGTAGGCATCGACATGCAATGTACTATCTTCGATCCAGATATCGAGGGTGTCATCAGTTACTCCAGGGAGGTCGAGTACTATCAAATACGCTTCATCACTTTCTAACACATCAGCAAATACGGCGCCAGGCAACTCTTCAACTACCTCACGTAGTGGATCCATATGTATTCCTTTACATGCCGATACGAAAAATGCTGGTGGTTTGAGAGGACCTTTAGCAAAAAAACCCAAACCCGCAAAATATCGGATTCGGAAAATAAACTTCGTGGAAATTACCGTTTACCAACGATCCCTGCGATAGATTTTCCTAATTGATCAATGGTTCCATTAATGAATTTCTGAATCTGCTCATGGATTTGAGAAACAAAATCCGGAACAGGTTCGGGCAAACTATCTGGTGGGCCGACTTGGCCTTCATCGACTGAAGCATTTGGACTATCGGCCTGTGCTGGTGCTCGGTCAGTTCCATTCTGTGCAGAAGATGACTGTGCCTGTGTTGTTGTGTTCTCATCAGCTGGTGTGTCGACTGGTGCGTTGCCAGGTAAGGCTGCAGCACCACCAACCACCGTTAGCATCACTGTCACAACGATTGCAATTGATTTTGTGTACATGTTTACGAAACCTCCAGATGAATGTATAGGATATACATACTTAACCCACCAATATAGTCGAGTTGAATTGGCCTTGATTTGGGATGAATTAAAGTGAATTAATATAGATTAAACCGTGTAAATCGAATATCATCCCCGTAAACATTGGATTTGATTTCTAACAGCCAGATTGATTCTGGATTCATAATCACAGCCTCGCAGGAAATGTATTAAACAATGATAACACAAGCCAATTTGGTGCGACAAAAATTTATCGAGGTAATAGAGATGCTACGTTTGCGAAGGAGCCGTTGATTTGATTGAAAATTCTTCTTCTGTTGTTAATTCATCAAACGACTCGATACGGTAATCACCAAGAACGCAATGGCCACGATGGTGGGGATCATGGCGTTCAACATGAATGCCATCGAGTCCGGCATTCCATGCCGCGCCAATATCACATTCTCCATCGCCGGCAAGTACACCATGGTGTAATTGTTTGGCACCCATATCATTCATTGCTCTATGAACTGGTTCAGGATCCGGTTTCCATCCAATCGATTCATCACAACAAATAATCGTATCAAACCAATCTTTGATATCGACTTGTTCGAGGACGGGATAAGCAAGAAATGATTGACAATGCGTTACTAGACCTACCGGGCGTTCGAGTTCACCAATAAATTCAGCATCATCATATAAATATGTCTCAGACGCCCGAATCTGGGGATCCTCAATATCGTGAAACTCCTCCCAGAATTTATCAGGATCGATACCCCATGACTTGAGGGTTTCATTGCGGGATCCACTCAGGCCGTTCCATATGATTTCTGCTTCTCGATCGGAAAAGGATCGCCCCAATCGATCACCAACTCGATCAAATACCTCGCGGGTATATGACCAATGTGTATCTACAAGAGTGCCATCAAGGTCTAACAACCAGAAATCATATTGGCCGACCATAGGGAACTTGTACTATGATTTGCAAATATATATGAGTTTTCCTGTTTCCCGCTAATTTAGACATCCTAAACACTCGGTTCCTTACACGAAATCGGGGAGAAAGTCCACAACTTCAGTCGTGGAAGAAGTCACAGAAGTGAATTGCACCGCTCGGCCATATCGATATCTTTTGTCGTAATACCACCTTCTTCGTGACTGGTAAATCGCACCTCGACGGTTTTATACTCAATGCGGATTTCTGGATGGTGAAATTGTTCTTCAGCCACTTCACCAACATCCGCCGCAAAAGCGACACCTTCGAGATAATCATCAAATTCATAGGTGCGGACGATCTCATCACCTTCTTGTTCCCACCCTTCAGGAAGCCGTTGTTGAACCTCTTTATCTGATAAGAGTTTTGCCATATTTCAAAATAATAAAGACTTGTATATAGTCCTTCAGGCTCGCTCGTCTATTCAACTGTATAAGAACATATCGACGCTTCAGATCTAAGTGTTATCATCCTCGCCGAAAACGAAGGAATACCTCCGTGCAAAGAGATAGATATTATCCCTCTTCGATCCCCTGCTCGGAAGAAGAGGAAGATTCCTGGTCGGTTAATGGGAAGTCGTCATATTCAAGTTCAGGATTAAATAATTGCAACGCAGTACTTATTGTCTCCCAATCATCGTTCGCTGCCGCCTCACGGAGGCTTTTCGTGGGTGGAGCAAGAAGTTGAGATACGATTGTATCAGCGAGCGATTCGATGACTTCGCGTTCCTGATCGGTAAGCGTTCCTTCTTGATTTTCTAATTTATTTATTGCCATCTGCAGTTCACGGCGCTTGATTTGTTCAGCGCCTTCATACATTGCTTGAATGACGTCATCAGCTTGTTTTCGTTTATATTGATCCAATAATTGTTGGAGTTCGGTATCGATCATCTCCTCGACTGATTCGGCTGCTGCTTTCCGCTGGGCTGCCGTTTCGTCCCGCATCATTTCCAGATCATCGAGATCAAACAGCGATATCGTGGAGATGTCATCGACTGGCGTGGAGACATTCCGTGGTTGACCGAGATCGATAATCATCGTTGGACCAATGTCAGCAACTGCATCAGTATCCAAAAACGGTTGATCTATATCGACCGTCGTCACTATCAAATCAGCTCTTCGTAAATAGCGGTCAAGATTATTCAAATCAGTCGCTGTCGTTTCTACTGTCAAATCTGATACTGCATGCTGGGCCCGTTTGAGGGATCGATTTGCTACAATTAATGAATCTACATCTGTCCGGCCAAAGGCTTCAGCACAAAGTTGTCCCATTTCTCCTGCTCCGACTATTAATGCAGTTGCCTCACTGAGATCAATCTGGTTTGAAGCAAGTTCAACAGCAGCACTCCCAATGGAAAGCACACCTTCATTGATCTTCGTTTCAGAACGAGCGCGTTCGCCGAGTCGAATGGCCTTCGGAATTGCCTCCTCGAGAATCGGACCGATAGCATCAGCCTCCACGGCTTTTTCATAAGCATTACTCACTTGACCCAAAATCTCATCTTCGCCAATTATGAGCGATTCCAACCCAGCTGCGACCCGCATTAAATGTTTGAGACTTTCTTCATGCCCGCCGAAAACCACTGGAGAAGTATCAAGAAACGTTTGCTTCAATATATCTTTGCCCGTGTCAGTGTCTTCGGTTACGATATACGCCTCAACTCTATGACAGGTCTGGAGGACATATGCTTCAGAAACGCTTGGATGGTCGATTAAATGAGTTACTGCTGCTTGTTGATCGGAAAAACAGGCCTCTTCGATTTCATCAACTGTTGCTCGATGATGAGAAAGACGATAGCTCGTTATAATTCCTGTATTAGCATGCATATCTATCACCAACGAAATCACACCGCTGCATAGTTTCTATATCGGTGTTTGGAGTCTAAATAGGTAAACTCTTTCCATAACGTGTTCAATAACAGGT
>JBDGRB010000299.1:0-3657 GCA_042218485.1 Halobacteriaceae archaeon
GAAGAAGCGGGTGGTATTGGAGCAGCTATGGCAGCGCTCGAAAATCCATATCCGTTCCGCCGTGATACAGCAGTTATAGCAGAACCTACGAATCTCACTCCAATAATAGCCTGTGAAGGGAGCTTGATGAAACGACTTACTCTTTACGGACGATCAGCACATGCTGCGACTCCATGGGAAGGCGAATCCGTCTTGCCACATTTCGATGCAATTCGGGATGCCTTCGATCGGTTAGCTATGCAGCGAAATACCGAAATTACACATCCGCTATTTGAGGAGTATCCAACTCCATGGCCGGTCAATATCGGAACAGTATCTGCTGGATCGTGGGCCTCTACTGTTCCTGCTTCATTAACCGCTGAATTTCGAATCGGTGTCGCACCGATGGAATCGGTGAGTGAAGTTGAAGCACAATTTGATGATCAATTACAGACAGTCATCGAAGATCGGCCATGGTTTTCTGAATACCCACCGGAATTTGAACGATTTTCCGTCCAATTTGAACCATCTGAAATTGATTCCGATGAAACAATTGTCAAAGCAGTCCAAAACGCCCTTTCCGATGCAGGATTGGATTCATATAAACCGGTTCGTGGAGCGACATATGGAACTGATGCACGTCATTATATTACTGCAGATATCCCCACCGTCGTTTTCGGGCCTGGATCCATCGAGCAAGCCCATTTTCCAAACGAAACAATTCAGTGGGATGAAGTTCTTCAGTTTGGCAATCTTTTGACAGAAGTAAGTAAAATATATCTCAAGTCGACAGATTCAACCAATGCCGAATCGCCACTTCAATGATATCGTCAACCTCACTATCTTCGAGGGCCGCTTCCCGATGAACTGCACAGTAAGCTTCCCTATCAATTGCAATTGTGAGGGAACCTAACTTGATCCCATGGTCTTTTATAGCACTTTCCAAACTTTCTCCATCCATAACATCACTGACAATCGAACGCACTTCTCTAACCGAGAGATCATTATCGATAGTTGTCCAGGCTAATAATTCACGATCATTCCCCGTTAATCGCGCTATGTGTTTAGCCGCAGTTGGTGAGAGCACACCCATAGCGACTTGTTTTCGAATTGCATAGGGTAAGTCATGAACGCGAGCCCATTTTCGAATGAATGACACTCCAATTTCGTCTTTAACACGGGTTGCAGCATCAGTATATGATGTTTCTGCTCTGACTAGTGTTGCAGCAGCTGCCGCGGCCCGTAACGGCAACAATGGATTTGTCGTTTTGGAAGAAACAAACGAATGAAGGACAGAAATTGCCTTTTCGACATCATCCGTATTGTTTGGATCAAAAACCTCGGCCTCTTCTGCGTGCTCGCCGACGATTTCTTCATCTCCTCGAATCACAGGCCGTCCAATCGGTGAATCTCGATCTGTTGGGGGCAACTCTTCATCTGACATTATTGGTAATTGGTATTACTATACCAAACTTAATGGCCGTTATTATAAGATTTGGGAGCCGTTTCGATGTCCTTTTCAGGAATCACGGGAACTATCAGGTATGGCTACATTTCAAGTTATCTTGGGCGACCCCGAATCGGGAAGATCCTATCAATTTGAAGTCGATGGACAAGATGCAAATCGGTTTTTAGGTCGAGAAATCGGTGATACAATCAATGGGGATCCGCTTGGATTGGAGGGTGTGACATTAGAAATTACAGGTGGTTCCGATGCTACTGGCCGACCGATGCGAGAAGATGTTGAAGGGACAGCTCTTCGAGAGTTATTATTAGAAGGGGATGTTGGCTATAATCCCCAGCGAGAGGGCGAGCGTCGTCGAGTTACCGTTCGTGGTCGGGAGGTTAGTGAAGATATCGTGCAATTAAATGCGAAAGTTATTGAGCAGGGATCCCAATCTATCGGTGTCTTGTTGGGCGAAGAAGAGCCACCTGAGGAAGAGGAATCTGATGAAGAAGCAAGCGAATCAGAGGTAACTGAATCTGAAACTGTATCTGAGGAAGCAAGTTCATCTGAAGAAGCCGAAGAATCAGAGGAAACTGAAGAGTAATTGTATGGCTGCTTATGATGAATTTCTCGCCGGTAACCGCCCAAATGACATTGCATTATATTTCGCGAATTCATTTTTAGATAATCCTGAGAATCTGTCTGACTACGGTGTCTCCGTTGCGAATGGTGTTATTTTGATAGTCGATGGATCCACGGGGAGGTCTATTTTTAATGAAGTAACCGGGATGCAACCAATGCAATTTGCCCAGCGGGCGATGCAAACTTCCGGTTCTATCGAATCATCATTAACAAGTGCCGAGTGTCCGAATTCAACAGCATCAAATAACCATTTCATTAAATTCCTATTCGCATTCGTTGAAGAAGAGAAAAATAATATTGATGGCATCTATGACCAAGGAGATGTCATGCATGTATACGCATTTTGCTCCTGCGATACTGCGTTTTCCGATCGATGGGTTATCAATAAAGCATCATAGATCTTAAAGGCGGAAACCCCCGACGTTAGCCGTGGGTTAGCTTACATTGAAGGAGTGAGGAAACCCGGAAGCCTATATTATTCGAGCTCGCGGAAAGCATTCAAGATTTCTCGTTTGGCTACTGCGCCTTGTGTAACCCAATGGTGAGCATAATCTAACATATCATCATAAACATCAGGCTTACATCCAGCTGCTTTCGGATGGCCTCCCCCATTTACTTGTTGAGCAACGATATGACATTGCTCGAAATCATCACTTCCTCGAATACTTGCACTCCCTGCTGGTTTGATGATGACTGCTGCATCTGCTCCTTCGGTTCTGAGTGCCTCTGCGACTTCGTTTTGTGAGCACCGACCGTAGGTAATCCCAATTGACCAATCACCGATCTCTCTGACTGTTGCTCGTTTGACGGCTTGCTGAATCAATTGTTCCTTTTCCTCACGGCGTTCTTCTAAAAATGCCATCACTTCATCCGGTAAATCTACTCCATGTTGTTGCACGACCTCGACATAGGCCTCCTCATTCTCTACCCAATTTGCATAATCGGCAAGATTGTCACTACGCTCATCATTTTTTAGCCAGAGGTCATGATCACGGGTCACCTCTGCTAGCTCGACGAGGTAGTCAGGGACACGCTCTTCTATCGCTCGAATCGTTACATCAGCAGTACATTCTTTTTCCGAGTCTCCGATCACGAGATTGATTCCGAGGTCCCGTAGCTCATATTTATGGGTATCATCCCATTGGTGATGATCGAACCAATGAATGGTTTGGCCTGATTCGAGTATTTTGTCAAGATGGGGGAGGATATCATCAAGCGAATCAGGGCAGAGATCACAAATATAAATATCAGTTGTCGGATCACTGTATTCTGCTGCTCGTCGAATATCCTTGCTCAGATCCCGAGGTGAGGTTGGAATTAATGCTGCACTGCCTATCACTTCACGGATGATCGCAACACATGCTAGACCGTCCGCATCGGAATCAGCGACAACAACCCGGTCAGCTCCTGCTATTGTTTGTTCGATTTCTTCATCTTTTTGTTCTTCTTGAATTTCATCTGGATAAAAGAATCCCTCGCCAGGTAAGAGCGATTTCCGCTCCAAGGAAAGGGCTGAATCATCAATGAGATAGTCTTCCATATGCGATGGAATACCTGAGATAAGAAGAACCTCTCGATATCACTTATTT
>JBDGRB010000299.1:3757-5181 GCA_042218485.1 Halobacteriaceae archaeon
ATAAAAACTCAGATTTTTGAAGCCTGAATGTGACAGTATTTGCATGAACCAGTTGACGGTCCAGACAGTACTGACACCTGTTGATGGGAGTGAGGCCTCAGCAGATGCCGTCGAATACGCTGCCGCTATTGCGGATAAGTATTCAGCGACGATACATTTGCTATATGTTCATGGCGAAACCATTACTCGAGGACTCAATCGTGGGGAAGTTGATCCTGAGGATGTTATCGAGAGCCAAATGACCTTTTTGAACGATGTAGCCCGGTTTTGTGAAGATCGAAATGTACGGATGAAAACATCGACAGCGTTTGGCTTCTCGACGACTCGCAAAGCCCAACATCCAGGGAGCGTGATTTTAGATGTTGCAGAATCGATGGATGCTGATTTTCTTGTTATTCCCCGGGAACGAGAATCGTCAGCAGATGTACTTGAAAAGGCTGCAGAATATGTTCTGTTGTATGCCTCTCAACCGGTCTTATCAGTTTAATGCATATCTTTGAATCTTACTTTTGAGATATTAGCACATCACCACTCTTGAACAAGTTTGATGGTCATTTCTAATTCAAATGAGTCGACATCCGTTGTCTCAAAACCGACTTTTTTATAGAGGGAAATTGCTGCTTGATTCCACCGCTCGACTGTGAGCCAGACACGTTCGATCCCCTGTTGTTGTCCATATCCTAACAGGAGTTTGAGTATTGCTGTCCCATTGCCTGCGTTTTGATATTCATGACTGATAAAAATCGCCAATTCGTGTTCGTTATCAACATCAGGGATGAGCATACCATGCCCAATTATTGCATCGCGATGCCATCCAACGATATTACAACCACATTGTAGTGACTGGATCCACGAGCGTATCGCTTCCTCACTAGCTGGAGGGATTCCCTGTGCTCGATCGGCTGGATCAAAATTGGTATACATATCCACGAGATTTTCGATATATTCATGTTCCCACGATATCGATTCGATGAAGATTTCTCGATTTTCATCATCCGCAACTGTTCGGGGAGGTTTCGGAAACGGCCCTTTAGGTTGGTCAGGATAGTATCGATTTTCTTTCATCGCACTAATTTGACGGTAATATTAGCATTCAATATCACAAACTCGGCAATCTCGCCAACAGCAAGTTTTCCGGTCGGGCGCTTTTGTCCACCACCGATTGTGAGTTGATCGTATTCGCCACGTTCTGCCATCTGAGTGAGTGTACTTGCGGGGTTATCTTCTATCTCTTGGATCGTTGCGTCGCAGTCATGCTCCTCAAGTGTATTACTAATAAAATCGCGGATGGTTGCTACCTCGACATCATTGTCTGGATGGTCAAATATAGCGAACGTTAGTTCGTCGTCAGCCTGTTTTGCTCGATGGATTGCGTTTTTTACCGCTATATAAGAATCTTCACTTCCGCCAACTCCAACGAGTAC
>JBDGRB010000210.1:0-5160 GCA_042218485.1 Halobacteriaceae archaeon
AATTAAAATAAATACGTAGTGTCGAAATTAGCCTTTCGTGCAAGACTATGAAACATAATTGAACAACCTTAATCCAATATCTGTACGGAAATGGGCGTGATATTGATAGGCTGGTTCGATCTAGAGGTGGGGCAGGCCGAGTGCCTGGGGGGCTTGACCCCAATGTAGTTCACTAGTGATCCTATTTTAAATATATTTCAACCACTAAGTTGAGTCCACAATACTCTCGGAGCGGACATTGATTTAATAATTTTTAACAAGTTGATTTGCAAACCTATAGGCGTGAGTTCTATATCAGAGCGAAGCGAAATTTCTGAGGAATACAAGTGGGATTTAGCGAGTATTTATTCCACAGATGAGGAGTGGGAACAGGCATATACTGATGCGAAACAGCAACTTGAGGAGCTAGCAGAATATGAAGACATCGTTACACAGGACGGTGAAACTCTCCTCGAATGTCTTGAACTCCGAGATGAAGTCATGAGACAGGTCTCAATGATAAACGCCTACGCTCGGATGCGATCAGATGAAGATACCCGAAACCAAGAATATCAAGCCCTCAAATCCCGGGGCCAATCGTTGTATTCTGAGGCACAAAGTGTTGCCAGTTTTATCGAACCTGCAATCCAATCATTGTCCCGTGATAGACTGGATGAGATGATCAATGAAACTGATGGATTGGAAACATATGATCATTATTTAGATGATGTTATCCGGATGAAACCTCATACGCGGTCGGCTGAAGTCGAGTCCTTATTATCCGAATTGGGCGAGGTCCTCAGCGCTCCTGGCGATATTTACAGCATGTTAACGAATGCTGATATGACCTTCCCGACTGTTGAAAAACCGGATGGGACAGCCGTTGAGATATCACAAGCTAATTTTACAACATTACTCAAAAATCCCGATCGTGAATTCCGTCAGACTGTACATGAATCATTTTATGAAGAAATGGAATCGGTACGCAATACAATTGGAACAAGTCTCCAAAACCATATTAAAAAGGATGTCAAGGTTGCACAGGCCCGCAATTACGAAACAGCCCGCCAAGCTGCCTTAAATGATCCAAATATACCCACCGAGGTGTATGATAATCTCGTCGAGACAGTCCGAAATAACCTTGATAAACTGCATCGACATGCGGAACTCAAGGAATCGAATCTCGGCGTTGATCAGCTTGAGATGTGGGATCTCTATATGCCATTGACTGATTCAGAGAGCCCAGAAGTCGAATATGAGCAAGCAAAAGAATACGTTATTGCTGCTATGGAACCGCTGGGCGATGAATATCAAGAGCGGGTTGCTGACGGCTTGGAATCACGCTGGGTAGATGTTTATGAAAATAAGGGGAAGCGATCGGGTGCCTATTCAGGGGGCGCTTATGATACCCAGCCCTTTATTCTCATGAACTATCAGGATGATATTTCGTCGATGTATACCTTGGCTCACGAATTAGGGCACTCCTTGCACTCACAATTCACGAGTGAATCCCAACCCTATGTCTATAGCAGTTATGAGACCTTCGTTGCAGAAGTTGCAAGTACGGTTAATGAGGCGCTGTTAACCCACCATCTGTTGGATAGCGTTGAGGATCCGGAGTTTCAACGACATGTTTTGAATGAGTATTTAGAGAAGTTCCGATCAACCCTCTATCGACAGACGTTGTTCGCTGATTTCGAGCACAAGATCCACACTCGTGTTGAAGAGGGTGAGGCACTTACGCCGGATAGCCTGAATGAAATGTATGGCGAACTCAAACGAGAATTTTACGAACCTGCCAATATCGATGAACACATCACCCGTGAATGGATGCGAATTCCGCATTTCTACTATAACTATTATGTCTTCCAATACAGTACCGGCATAAGTGCCGCAATTGCACTGGTGCAACAAATCTTTGAGGAAGGCGAACCGGCGGCTAACAGGTATTTAAACTTCTTACAGAAGGGATCCCGTGAATATCCACTCGAACTATTACGGACTGCGGGCGTGGATATGACTACGTCGGATCCAATCGAAGCGGCATTGGATGAATATGCTGATAATCTGGATGAAATGGCGTCACTGATCGATTAAGCTACGTATCTCTGGATTATTTCCGTGAAATTTCGAATATAATAATATTGGTAATGGAACATTTTAACCTGATATTTAAACTTACAAAAACTGAATGAACCCAAAGGCCCTTTTTGGTCGGGCACATTAGCTTAATTAAGAAATGTCTCGGAGTCCATCTCTACCTGACCGGCCAACACTTGACCTCGATCCAGATACACCACCTGATGAACGTCTCGAAGCGCTCAAAGACCACTATTTTGATATTATTGAAGTCCACCGACAGTTAGAAGATCGCCTTCAATCTGTCTTGGATAGAAAACAAGAACTTCAAGACGAAGCTGATCGACTTCAACGCGAAAATGAAACGCTAAAGACTGCCTCTCAATATATCGCCAGCGTTGAAGAACTCACAGACGATGGTGTTATCATTAAACAGCATGGCAATAATCAAGAAGTCCTAACTGATGTTTCATCAGAGATGCGGGATAAAATTGAAGCGGGTGATAGGGTCGCCATCAATGACTCATTTGCTATCCAAACGTTACTCGACCAGGAAACCGACGCCAGAGCGCAGGCAATGCAAGTTGATCATTCCCCAGATGTTGAATTCAGTGATATCGGGGGGCTTGAGGATGAGATTCGGGAAGTTCGGGAAACTGTCGAGGATCCGTTGACCAATCCTGAACAATTCGAGAAGGTTGGGGTTGAGCCACCAAGTGGTATTTTACTCCATGGCGATCCAGGCACTGGCAAAACGATGATGGCAAAAGCCGTTGCCAATGAGACAGAAGCGACATTTATTAAGATGGCCGGATCCGAGCTCGTCCGAAAATTTATCGGTGAAGGGTCCCGATTGGTCCGGGATTTATTCGATCTCGCAGAAGAACATCAACCGGCCATAATTTTCATTGATGAAATTGACTCTATTGCTGCCCGGCGAACGGATTCCAAAACGTCGGGTGATGCTGAAGTTCAACGAACAATGATGCAGTTGCTCTCCGAAATGGATGGGTTTGAAAATCGTGGCAATATTCGGATCATTGCCGCAACTAACCGATTTGATATGCTTGATCGAGCAATTCTTCGCCCAGGCCGATTCGATCGGTTGATTGAGGTTCCAAACCCAGATAAGGAAGGCCGAATCCAGATTCTCAAAATCCATACTGAAGATATGAATATCGCAGATTCGGTTGATTTCGAACAATTGGGATCACGAACCGAGGATTTCAGCGGCGCACAACTTGCAAGTCTCGCCACTGAAGCTGGCATGTTTGCCATTCGGAATAACAGGGATGAAGTTCAAATGTCCGATTTCAATGATGCATACGAAAAATTAAACGAAGAAGACGATATTCCGACCCATTCCTCATATATTTACTAACACTTGATTGAAGGACGATATGGGTACATGAATTCGATTTTAATTGTTTGGGGGACAGGAACCGGTCAGACCGCAATGGCATCATACGATGCTGCCCTCCAATCGGCGAATATTCATAATTATAACCTCATTCAACTGTCGTCGGTAATACCGTCTGGCACTGAGATAAACGAAAAAGGGGTGGCTCCTGATTTAGGTGAGGTCGGTGATAGATTATTTGTTGTTGAAGCACGGAAAACAGCCAGCGGCCCAGATGAAGCGAGCGCCTCGCTTGCGTGGGCCACCGGCCCAAAGGGCGGTATTTTGTATGAAGCAGCCGGTGAAGCACCAGAGGATGTGATTGCTAACCGCGCCCGCAAAGGAGTCGAGCAGGGCAAAGAATTACGTAAGTGGTCATTTACGGCCGAGAGTTCCAGAACAACGAGTATCGATATCCCTTCTGGTATGTATGGAAGCGCTGTCGTGATAGCGATATATGGTGACGGTATAACGTGGGGATAGGTTATCGACCCACACGGTGGGAAAAACGGTTCGAACAACCTTTAAACACCTGCTTCTCATAGGTATAGTGAATGAATGGTAATGATCCCTATCGGGGTTCACAGGATCTTCTAGATGCTGGGGAGCGCGCTTCAGAAGATATACCAGAGATGAGTAGTGAACAACGGTCGGCCTTGCGGGAAAGCGTCGACGATATTGTTGCAAAAACTAAAACGTTTCTCCCCGATGAATATATCGTTGGATCGGAAATCGAATCAGGTATTAATGGACTCACAGTTACAGTGGCTGTCCAGCCACCGGTTGGGAATCCGGTTACGGCAGGATTTGAACCTGACATATCGGATCAATCGGGCAAAGTAACAATTGATGATGGGAATGAAGTTGCGAGAGGACTGGCAGCAAGTGCTGCATTCCAAGTGAAACAAGCAGTTAACGACGATTTCACACCTGTCGCAAAATAGGCGACAATACCCTTCCGGTTTCAATATACCGAGCCACCTATCTTTCTGCAAGGAGAGAATCCAGCCGTTTACGGCGGGGAGGATGTCACCTCTGATAGACGATACAGAACGTGGTGTACTCACTCGTCCTGGAGATTAACTTCTACAACGACGGTGTCAGAAAGCCCAGCGGCAAGCACATCTTTTGACGGTGGTTCATCGCTCTCGATGGCGATGGCAAGTCGATTAACACTGTCAATTCCGTGACGATCAATGTATTCCAGGACATACTCCGCAACGGCTGTATCATTTTCAATGACCTGAGCTTTACCTTGCCGTTGTTCGCCCCGCAATCGAACTGTTACTGATGTGCCACCTCGCAAATTCTTCCACCAGACACGATCCGTTTGTGATGTGATATAGAGTGTCTCACCACGCTGTTCATAGCCGACAGGTGTAGTATATTCGTTTCCGCTTTTCCGTCCGGTAAATGTGATGAGGAGGAGCGTATCGCTCAATATCCCGTGTAGGGGTGACCGAAGAATTGCTTTTATGGCTGGATTGATGACATATTCAAACACTGATTTTGGTATCGGAGGGTCGCGGGTGTGTACAATGCTCTCATTCTCGTTCATTACACAATCATTTCGTATCGCGCAAAAAATTATTATGGGGATGATTAGTAAGGCCGACTTTCCGACTAGTGTCGATGCATCGATGTGGAAAGTGACTTCTCCCACGACTAAAGTCGTGAGCTTCCCTCACGGAGGGTTAGGCCCA
>JBDGRB010000028.1:0-5151 GCA_042218485.1 Halobacteriaceae archaeon
CTCCTCGCCAGTAATCCCAGCTTAATTTCACGGTGAAAAAGACACCAAGAATACCGACAAGCATGATCCCCGGTGGCCACACCCACATATACAGGGCAATCGAGACTCCAGCAAGAACGCTCCATCCTAAAACTGATCGCAATCCCTCAACATCTCTTTCCTGAAATTGTTCAAATACTGGTCGGTCTCGTTCCCCAATAGCTAAGGCAATCAAAATAAAGACGACGGCGGTTGTCTGGAAGAGTGGTTCGGCAATATTGTGATCGGCAAATCCAATGAGGCTTCGAGAAAGAAATTGGCCTGGAAGTAATGCTAATACTAATGCAGCGAACAGCGCAGGGACTCGACCACTCAGGCGTTTTGTGACGAAATATGTTGGAATGGCTACTAATGAACCGAAGACTGCAGGCGAAAATAGTGTAACAAGCCGAATCGTATGTTCAGTCGGATTACCCAATCCGACAATGAGGGCTGCTGTAGCGATCAGTTGGTCGAATAATGTTCCAAACTGCCCGACATTTGTGCCAACGGAAAAGTGTGTCCAGGGATCATATGGCATCGTTCGTGGCCAGTGATTTACTGTGTACACGATCATTCGATAATGGTACCAGGGATCGTTCCCCGTAAAGAGGATCTCACCGTTTACTGTAAAACGCTCAAACGATCGCGTTCGTACCCAGAGCATGAACGCGATGAGCACGCCAAGAACAGGATACTGGTACCAATCGCGATAATTTTGTAGAAATTCTGGTGGATTTACAGAATTCTCGTCACTCTCTTCACTCATTGGATTAAGAAACTGTCATAGACAGGTTAAGCCTTATGATTAGTAGTCAAAAAATGTCTAGTATATCATATATTATCCGCCCTCATCAAGGCCCGTGAAATACTGAGGGACCAAACTCCAAGTTAATCACCTCGAAATTCGTATAAAAATAAAATAACTGCGTTGATATACTCGTGATGCTTTCAGCAGGATCCGTTTTGTGGTGGTTGAAAAATGGGAAATTTCAAAAATATTTTCCCATCTGTTGCCCAATCCTTGGTATGAATATCTTCGTTGTAGCGGGTGCCGTTTTGACTATTATTACCGGCTTGCCGTATCTATTATATCTCATTCTATATTTTGTGATTCGGCCCAGTGGTTCCCCCATTGATAAGTCCTTTAGTGAACCGCCAGTCAGTATCGTTTTACCTACATACAATGAAGCTGATATAATAACAAACAAACTTGAAGATATCTGCTCGTTGGAGTACCCACTGGATCAAATTGAAGTCGTCATCGTTGATTCGAGTGATGATGAAACCCCGTCCTTAATACGTGAATTTTTTGCTGAGCGGTCACATCCCACATTTCAACTTATTGAAGAAACCGAACGCCGTGGCTTGGCTCCTGCGTTGAATGATGGGTATGCTGCAGCCTCACACGAAATTGTTATTAAAACAGACTGTGATTCCTATCTCGATTCGGCTGCTATACAGGAAGCTGTGGCTAATTTTTCGGATCCATCAGTCGGAGCGGTTACGGGCCAAAGCGTTTCTGTCTTAGGTGAGAGTAAAGTAGAAACAAATTATCGAGGAATCCAAGCCCATATTCAAATGCTTGAATCGTATTTGGATTCAACATTGATTTTCCATGGCCCGTTTTCTGCATTTCGAAAGGAACATATCGTTAAAATCGATCCAAACTCTTTAGCTGATGATACCGAACTCGCATTAAAAATTCGACGACAAGGGAAACGCGTTATTTTCGATCCTGCAATTCATTATCAAGAAGCTGCACATTCAGCCTTTATGAAACGACGGCAACAGAAAGACCGCCGCGGAATGGGCCTCATTCGTTTGCTAATCCAACATGTTGATGCATTAGGTAAATTTGGAAACTATGGAAGGATTGTCCTGCCGTTTAACTGGTGGTTTATAATAATTTCACCCTGGTTTGCCGTGTTAACCTTTTTCCTCCTCTCAATCGGAATTGTGATTGGATTTGGGGTCATAGGATTAATCTTCCCAATTAGCATACTTACATTCATTTGGTTAGGCCAACGGGATCGGTTGGGCTTCCTTCAGGCCTTGTACGCACTGGTGGATACCCAAATTTCGCTATTTCGAGCAAGTATCCTACTTTTACGAGGTGAAGAGGATGGTACATGGGAAATAGATGCTGAATTACGAGATAAATTTGAATAAAATAGGGCAACTAAATTTGGTTATTCACAAATTCTTGTATATTTGCATGGAATTGCTCAATCGACCAAGACTGCGTTGTGGATTGAATAGTAGCCGGATTCCATGACTCCTGTAATATTGAGTGTATACCCTCTTGCACTCCTGCTGTATTTGGTGTCACGATAACACCCGTTTTGCCATCTTCGACATGGTTATGTAAATTGGGCTCATCCGGAACGATTACAGGTTTTCCAGCAGCTTGTATCTCTTTCGGAGTCATGCCACAATGCTCTTGTCGAGCAAACGCAATCCCACCGTTACATCTGGAGAGGGCAATTTCCACTCCAAGATCGGCGATATCTGTATATACAGAAACGTTATCTTGGCGTTTACATAGATCTTCTAATGGACCGTCGCCGATCATAACTAAGTGTGCTTCGGATTGACCTGCAAATGCTTTGGCGACGATATCAGCCCGTTTCATTTTATTTAATCGCCCAATCATCACAAAATATGGTTGTTCCGTTGGCTCATCATGGTAAAACCGATCGATCCGTATCGGCGGATTAATAACAGTGGCTTCTCTGTTATAGTGTTTTTGCACCCGTTGTTTGGTGAACTGACTATTTGCAATAATGTGATCGCAAAAACTTGTAAAATATCGATCATACATGCCACCAAACGTGGCTGCTAACCACGATAGCATTCCCTGTTTGGTTCGGCCATAAAATCGAGGTGGTGGAACATGACAGTAATGAATATGCGTTTGATTATATTTGGGAACAATCCATTTTGCAGCTGTTCCAGTCGTAATAAGTGTTTCTTCACTAAATTCAATTGATCGGAATTTCTGTGCCCGCCGGAGTTCATAGTAACTCCGTAAAGCGGTTGAATGAAGACGTTTTGTCACACCTGTCTGAAAGCTATCTTGAAATGCGAGTGTTGCATCTACGTCATTCCAAAAGGAAGGATCCCCGGTAGTGCCAACCGTTATTGGTGCGTTTAATGCCTGTGCGATCTCTTTAGCAACTCGCTCTGCTCCCCCGGGATAAAGCCAATCACCTTCATGAATAACTCGAATTGCCATAATTTCGTTACACTCCACTGAATAATTGAATAACTAGTTTAGGATGCTTCCCGAATAGATATAATATTCCCCGTAATGAATATCCCCTGAATCTGCTTGAGAGAGCGGCAATGCCAAGCGCATGCCGTGGTATTTTTTCAAGGCGATATCCGGACTCTTTGGCCTTCAACGTAAAGTCAAGTGTTGATAACTGTGGGTGTAATTGTTCATCAAATTGATTTATTTCATTCCATAATTCGCGGTCGAATACAAGTAATCGACCATCGACAACACTGAATCGATTATCTGCGATCCCGATGAGTCGCTTTGAATGATATCGTTCTATTAAATGCTCGATTGTTGCTGCTCGTAATGTGATATCGGCTGTGATAAGGACAATTATATCTGCCCCCGATCGGTGGATGCTTTCATTCCACTTTGCGGGGGTTCCATCATCGATGGGGATAAAGGTAAACTCACTACTATGCTTGATCTCAGATGCCAACTCGTCGTGTGCATCGGGAGCAACTACTTCGACTTCCATCTTTTCTCATTGATAGAACAGACCTCTTTATAAATTGAAGGGGAATATATGTTGTAACTTGGTCGAAATATCCTAGTATCTGGTGTGTGATCAGGTGTCTCGGTGATAAGATAAAAAGCTAGTATGGCTATGAGCTGAGCCCCATCAAGCACATTCCAAGTACTTAGGCTTGCTCTCCTGTGGATTTTGATATAGAGTTGGATCCGCTTGTAAGGATTTCTGAATTTGTACCATCCGATTCCCGAGATATTTGGGCTAACATAGCCTCAGAAGTCTGGATGAAAGCATTTTTGCACATATGGCTACCACTCACGAATAATGCCCGAAAAGGAAGATGTCTGTGTGTTGTTGCCGACACTTAATGAGGAAGAAGTAATAGATGACGTAATTAACGGTTTTAAGGATCAGGGATTTGATAACATCTTCGTCATTGATGGGCATTCTTCCGATAATACCCGAGAAATCGCAAAGGAATTGGGTGCTACTGTCACAACCCAATCAGGAACTGGGAAAGGTCAGGCCGTTCGTGAAGCTATCAGAAAAATCGATGCAGATATCATCTTGATGGCCGATGGGGATGGTACATATTTGCCAGAAGATGCGAATAAATTACTCAACCCGATTTTCAATGGAGATTCACAACACGTTATCGGAAATCGGTTTGCAAATTTGCAGGAAGGAGCAATGTCATCACTCCATAAATTCGGGAATCGTATTATTAACCGCGCTTTTAGCCGAATCCATGGCCGAGATTTTCGGGATATTTTATCAGGGTATCGAGCGTTCACCCGCGAATCTGTCGAAAAAATGTATCTGACAGCGAAGGGTTTCGGCCTTGAAACTGAAATGTCAGTTGAATGTGTCAAACAAAACATCCCTACACAAGTGGTGCCGATAACGTACCGATCGCGGCCCCAGGGATCCGAATCGAATCTCCGGTCAATTCGGGATGGCTGGACGATTTTTCTAACACTTTATCGGTTAGCGAAAACGAACAATCCGCTGTTCTATTTTGGGAGTATTGGGGCTATTTTTTCATTCATTGGATTCTTACTGGGGATATATGTAGGTATTGAGTGGGTAACTCGTGGCGTGTCTCATGAGGTTATTGCAGTTGTTTCTGCATTTTCGATACTTGCCGGCATGCAACTATTGATGCTTGCTATTCTATCGGATTTGATCGTCACGCTACATCGCGAAGAAATTCACAGACTTGAACATCGATTTCGATAATATAACGATTGTATTATCTCCACAAAGGAGTGACTTCTCCCACGACTAAAGTCGTGGGCTTTCTCCTTGATTTCGTGTAATACCCCAATAGGGCAATCGAGATCAAGGAATCGATCCGCGGAGAAAACCGACCCTTTAA
>JBDGRB010000156.1:0-5147 GCA_042218485.1 Halobacteriaceae archaeon
AGATAGCAGGTGGACATAATATCGCGGCAGAAGCTAACCTATCAGGTGCATATGGTCAAGTGAGTAATGAATTTATATTAAAACAAAATCCAGCCTGGTTGTTGGCCACGTATTATGGGAAACAACCGGCAAATCTCAAAAAGATCGTCGCAGCCAATGATGCAATCAAACAAACGATCGCATGGAAACGCAATAATATTATTGCAGTCAAAGCCAATTACCTCAACCAGCCTGCTCCAAGAGTTGTTTGGCCGATAATTAACATCACAAAAGAATTACATCCGATTGCCTACCGTGAAGCGAAACAGACACCAACTCCCACAAAAACGGCTACTCCGACGACTACGGTCACTCCTACTCAAACACAGACACAGACACAAACCACACAACCTACCACAACAACGAGTCCGCCAAATGGTCAACCTGGATTCACTCCCATCATTGCACTTATTGCGATCGTCGGAACCCTATTAGGATGGCGTCGCATTAGATCCTCCTAAAAATAAGGATCCAAGAGAAATGATTTGCTGTCAAAGTTGAGTAATATAAGATATCCGCACGAAATAATATAACGAGCTGGTATGTTTTCAATTCGCTCTCAAGTCAGGACCAGTGACGCCGAGTTAGTGCATGTAGCACTCAGCTGTGTTTCGGATTCGAGGCCGAGGTCACTGATAAGCCCTACCCGCAACGAGCGAACCTTTTTGCGGGTGAGCGAAGTAGGGTGGGGTAGTTAACTGGAACTCCTGATGATTAACCCTTCATAGAATAACTTATCAACATCGATCGAATGTCAAACAATACTTCTACCTTTAGAATCTAAGGTAATGACATGGTTGAAGCATTGATAATTGTCGGATTACTTGTCGCAATTTTTGTTGGGTATAACATTGGGGGTTCATCTACTGGTGTTGCCTTTGGTCCTGCTGTTGGAAGCCGTATTGTAAGAAAAGCTACTGCTGCGCTTTTGTTTTCCATTTTTGCCTTTTTAGGCGCTTGGACTATCGGACGCAATGTTATTACCACGATGAGCAGCCAAATTGTTGACGTGTCAGTTTTCACTCCAGAAACGACGGTCGGCGTACTCTTTTTTACTGGCCTTGCTCTTCTTGTTTCGAATGTGTATGGAGTACCTGCGTCGACCTCTATGACAGCTGTTGGTGCGATCGTTGGGCTTGGATTAGCAACAGGGACATTGAATGCTGCTTTGATGTTCACAATTATTTCGGCTTGGATCGTTGCACCTGTTTTAGCCCTCTTGATAGGAGCAATTGTTGGTAGATATTTGTATCCCTATATGGAAGCTAAACTTGCCTTCAGACGTCTTGAAGACCCTTTAATTACTATTGATACTTCTTATCGGTTCCCACGGTTATCATTCAATGAAAATGTCCAATCGAGAGACCTCGCTGGCTCTGCACTTGTAGTTTTCATTGCATGCTATATGGGCTTTAGTGCTGGCGCTTCAAATGCTGCGAATGCCATCGCTCCCTTGGTTGGGAATGGTTCGATTGATCTTAACCCTGCTATATTACTGGCGGTCGGATCAATTAGTCTCGGTAGTTTTACGATTGCGAGACGAACATTGGCAACGATTGGTGATGACATTACTGATCTCCCAATTTTGGCTGCTCTCATCGTCTCAACGATTGGCGGAACTATTATTACAATTCTATCCTGGTTAGGCATACCAGCAAGTCTAGCAGTAAGCACCACGAGTAGTATTATTGGGTTAGGGTGGGGACGGGCCAGTCGGGCAAAGTCACTCGCTGAATTAGCGACGCCGACAGAAGAGCCGGAGCCCGAGTTTCAAACCGGTGCACTCAAAGCATCGCCAACAGAGGATACTGAAGCACAACCGAGAAGTCCAACAGTCTCCGAACTCGCCGAAAGGGAAACACCTGAACCAAGTGACCAAGAGGTTCCAGTTGATGAAATTCCCGCTGTTGGAGAAGAGGATCCTCATCATCTTCCAAAAGAGAGCCTTTTTAATCCGGCTGCAACAGCAAGAATCGTCTTTTTGTGGATTTTCACCCCAACGTTGGCCGTTTTTTGTGCATATTTATTATTTGTATTCCTTGGTGTCTAAAGGATCGTTTCGGAATCAGATTCTACAGGCGGAACAGACCGAGTACCTCGCGGGCCTGATCCCGGGGCGGTTGACAGCAATTACATAGATAATTTATTCGAAAATTGATACCCCAAACCCGATACTATTAACCGATCAAATTTAATGCTTAGGAACTGGACTTGAGTTTGTTCTGGATTTCAATAGAGTTTTTTAAATTCCGAACATTTAGCAATCCATGAGTGAGGAGCGGACAAGCGTCGAGACCGAACTGGATCGAGACATCGGTATCATCGGGGCGATTGCTCTTGGGGTAGGAACGATGATCGCCGCTGGAATTTTTGTCCTCTCGGGCCTCGCCGTGAGTAACGTCGGGGCTATGGCTATTGTTGCGTTTATCATCGCCGCGATAGTTGCCTCCTTTACTGCCTTTGCCTACGCTGAATTCGCCTCGATCTATCCCGAATCTGGCGGTGGGTACGCCTACGTTGCCAATACATTCGACTCTGATTTGACCTACATTGTGGGGTGGTCAATGATCCTTGGCTATCCTGCGAGTGCGGCTTTCTATCTCGCTGCTTTCTCAGACTGGTTTGACGAATTTATCGTCCCATTATTTTCTGAGGGGCTTCAGGCAGCATTGCCATTCTGGATATCTGGGCTGGTGATTCTTGGAATTCTTCTTGGTCTAAACCTCAAAGGGACTGAGGAGTCCGGTCAATTCCAGATTATCGTTACTGCACTCAAAGTTGGGCTTATTATAATTTTCCTGTACGGGGGGCTCCAAGCCTTCGATGCGACAACTATCCAGAAATCCGTCATGGACCACCTCACGAAATTTCGCGAAATTGGGCTGACTAGTGCGCTGGTCTTTATTACTTTCTTCGGTTTTGAGGCGATTGCGACAAACGCCGAGGAGATCGAAGAACCTGGACGGAACGTCCCACGAGCGATTTTCATCTCGATGGGATTTGTCACCATTGTTTACTCATTAGTCGTACTGGTAGTTACCTTGGCCATCAACAATCCTAATTATCTCCAATTTCTTGTCGGGTCAGTCGAAGAGGTGGCCGATGTTGCTGGTGCCCAGCATTTCATTCGGACGCATGGAGAACTAGCAATGGCCTATGCTGCTTCTTTTTATCTTGGTAATATAGGGTTTTATGTGATCATCGTCGGGGCCCTGTTTTCGATGCTGTCAGCAGCGAATGCAACGATTCTTGCAGGCTCGCGTGTAAAACTGGCGATGAGCCGTCGGGACCACCTCCCTGATCGATTCGAGGATCTCCATAGTCGATTCAATACACCATACTGGTCCGTCACGCTGACAGGTACACTCATTATCTTCTTTATTTTCTTCTTTACAGTTTTACCGCGGGCGTTATTTGGTACGATCACGATTCATACTGGTATTATTCCATTTCATATGGGGATAAGTGCGATTGCCCACTTTGCTGATTTCATGTTATTGACTGGATTAATCGTTGTGAACTTCGCCGTCATTCGGTCACGTAGCAAGTATCCTGAAATTGACCGCGGGTTTGAGGTACCCGGAGTTCCCTATGTTCCGATCATTGCCGTCCTGGCAAATTTGGTACTTGTCGCCAATGTGGAGCCAGGCTCGCTTATCTTCGGGCTCATCGCCGAGGCAATCGGTGTCATCGCTTGGGTGACTATCATTGGCACGACTACTGAAGCCGAAATTGAACAAGAGACTCCAACAGTCATTGAGCATTCCGCCCATGAAGACCGTGATTATCAACTCCTAGTACCTATTGCAAATCCTGCCCACACCGAACAACTTATGCGAACTGCTCGTGATATCGCTGCCGATAAAAATGGTGAGATCTTGGTGTTGTCGGTCGTAGAACTTCCCGAACAGACACCCCTATCTGCGGGACAGGAAAAGGCAGATGAGCGACAGGAAATACTGGAACGAGCGATGGACGTCGCGGCGGGTGGTGGTGACACAGACATTCCGGTGCATGGCGTCGTTCGTATCGGTCACCATGTCGATCAGGCAATCTTACATACGATTTCTCAGCATGACTCCGATGCAGTCTTGATGGGATGGCGTGGACGATCCTCACGTCGCAGAGATGTGGTCCTAGGATCAATCGTGGATACTGTGGTTCAGCAGGCCAAGTGTGACGTGCTCGTCGAGCGACTGGGAAAGGAAGGCGTGCCTGAATCGATTCTCGTACCAACTGCTGGTGGTCCCCACGCAGAATATGCGGTCGAGGTTGCCCGTGCGATTGCCCACACCACGGGAGCATCCATCACTGCGCTCCGTGTTGTTAGCTCGGATGCTGACGAATCAGAACGTTCCTTGGCAGCGGAGACACTCGAAGAGGCGGCAACTATGCTATCCGATGTATCGAATGAGACCAAACTTATCGAAGGGGAGAATATCGCAGAGGCTATCGTAAATGAGTCATCGGAGCATGATATAACGGTTATCGGAGCAACCAGGGAGGGGTTACTCCAGAAATTTGTCTTCGGGACAATTCCAGAAGAGGTGGGCCGAAATGCATCGGGAACAGTTATTATGGCAAAACGAAACCTGGGAATTACGTCGTATCTCAAGCGATTAGTCTCCCAAGGTTAGCTTGCGATATCTGTCGATTTTATTAAATCTGTACCCAAAGTTGATGGTAAGGCGTCTATTCACTTTGGCGTATGGATGTTTTATATATCGGTGATGAAAAATTAGAATCAAACCATTTCTTTTCCGGCGCTGAATCATTTCAAGTATTTCAGCAACGTATTGAAGATTATGAGCCGTTATTAGAGGCTTTGGAAGAAATCCCGCAAGTGAACGTCGAACACATGGGTGGTCGAGAAACGATCGTTAACTTCCCTGAATCACTTGAAACGTTACAGGAGTATGATGTTCTGATTATCAGTGATCTAAGTCGAGGGACATTGCTTCCTCATTTTCTTCCAGACGCGATCCCGGGTCCCAACCGACTTCGCATTATTAAAGAGTTTGTCGAGGAGGGTGGCGGATTGATATTCTGTGGGGGATGGATGTCATTTCAAGGATATCACGGTGTTGGAAATTGGCAGGGATCGCTCG
>JBDGRB010000082.1:0-5130 GCA_042218485.1 Halobacteriaceae archaeon
AATCGCTACCCGTCAGATCCTCTGTATTTTCCGCAAGTTCGAGGGGATCGAAATCATCAATTTTCATGTCCCGAGTAATTACCCGAAGAATATCAGCCCGCATTTGCTTATCGGGTTTGGGAAAGTTCAAGATTTCATCAAACCGTCGCCATGCAGCAGAATCTAATTGATCTGGATGATTTGTTGCGCCAATTAACAAGACATCATCTTGGATCAGGCTAATTTCATCAATTGATTTTAATAATGTATTGACTGCGCGTTTGATGGCTGCATGTTCATCACTCCGCCGTGTTTTGGCCACGAAATCGAATTCATCGATAAAGAAAATACATGGCGATAATCGTTTTGCCACTTCGAATACTTTTTCGACGTTTTTGGCCGTTTCACCCAAGTATTGACTTGTAATCATCGATAACTTCACTTCGACAACCGGGAGATCTAAGGTCTGGGCAAGCCCTCGTGCAGTGGAGGTTTTGCCCGTCCCTGGCGGACCGACAAATAATAATTTCCCAATCTCACGCAAGCCGATATCCGCCAGATATTCACGATGTTCAATTGCTTTGACGATTTTTTGGATTTCTTCTTCCTGTTCCTCGGTTAATACCAGGTCATCCAGTGTCATTTCAATCTCAGCAGGTGCGCGGACATCAACAAGGTCCAGCATTTCTTCGTCTTCTTCATCAAAATACTCCTGGAGGAGACTATCGATCCACGCACGATCTGCTTGAACAGGTTGATTGTTTTCCCTTGCAACTTCATAATCAGCGGAAATGTCCTCATGCTCTTCAAAGACAAATGCTAACACAGGGTTCTGTCGGATCCGGGATTCATCAGCGTGTTCTAATAACCAATTTTCAGCCATTTCCTCGTCAACAAGTTGTAATTCGTTTGAAAAACTATCCCGATCAGTGAACATCAATCCAGAAATTGCATCCCATGGATCATCGATGTTTGTCGCTTCTGTAGCGATCGTTTCAGTCACGGGCAGGGGTCGTTCGATACCACCATCAGACCACAGTGGTTCCCGTAACCATGCTGGAATGTCATTTTCATCGAGGTCCGAATGTCGTTCATAGAGGCGGGCAGTTAGAAGAACTTCGATGACATCAACTGCTGGCTCGTTCATTGTTGGTATTTGTTCGTACAAAACCATAAGACCGTCGTCATTGTTTTTTAATGTATATTACAATTGGTCGTTGTGACTGATATTGTTGATATCGATATTTTCGGTAATTTGTCAAATATTGGTCGATATCGTCGGCCGTATCTGTCACACCTGGGGCATCGCTGGCCATCGTAATTATCACCGGTGGTGAATGGGTTTTGAAATATTTTGGATCTTTTGTACTTGAAACTGTAGCTCCAAATGCATCAAAATACCACGGAAAGGGGAGTCGATTAAACCAACCCTTCGGAGGATCCTCATTGGCTTTCCAGGATGATTTCGGTGAATAAAATTCCTCTCCATAATATACGATATCAATCCCCTGATGGTCTGCACTTATCCGTTGGATTTGACCCAAGGCTGGTTGCATCTCACCTGCCGGTTGTGCATATTGCACTAATGCATTGGATGGATCCTGTGGATGGGTATAGACAGTGCGATAGCTAAATAATCCTGATTGCACAGCAAATAACACGAGGACAGCTATACTTAATACCGATACCAGTTCCGAAGGAGATACATATACATGCCAGCGGTACAACAATAGCAGACCGATTAGACCGGCAATCAACAGGAGTGCCAAAGCAATACTTGTCTGTTCGCCGATGTATGCCTGGAGGTCTTTCCGTATAAGTACGACGCCGATGCCACCGATTAAAGTTCCGATACCAACAAATCGCCACCATTGATAATTGCTTGCAAGCATCGTCGAACGGGTATATCGATACGTTTTCGCTATCCCCACAGCAGCAGGAATGGTAAGCGGCACGATTGTATGTACGTTCGCCCAAGCCGCAATGATATCAATAACGAGTGGGTATCCGAAAACACTAGCAATCCCCCAATAGAAACAAAACGAAATGATATCTCGGGGGTTTGAATCTGTATATCGATCAGAGACGAACCCGAGGATGGCAAACACACTAATCGGGAAGGCAGCAAGATACATAACCTCAATATAGGCGCCAAAAAATTCGAGATACGGATGTTTATGCATGCCCGCGGCTATCCACAAGCCGTAAAACTTCTCCCATGTTCCAAACCATGCACGGTCTAAAACATGTGGCAGTGTCCGTGGATTTGACACTACATTATAAAGTGCGGGCTTTGGGGCATAGAACAAAGTAAGGATAACGAGAAACTCCCCAACTGCCACCATGATAACTCGATACTGGCGGAGGAGCGATATGCCGATACTTCGGAGCAGGCTTTGTCCATAATCGATCCATCCTTTGGAGGACTGTAAGAGTAATCGGTGGTCAAATAACAAGAGGGCTGAGCCAAGCCATGCTAAAATATACAAGAAGGCATTTTCCTTTGCCGTAAATGCAAGTGCTAGAAATCCCGTCCCTAAGTAGACGTATCGAGATCGATGCTGGTCAATTGCACGCACGAACAGCGCAAATGCAAAAAAGGAAAACCCAGCAACGAGCATGTCATTTCGCATAAATCGGGAATAATATAGTAAGACGGGATTAAAACCGAGCAGAACGGCGAGAATAATGCTCTCTACATTCGTTAATCGATGTCGTAATATTATAGCAACGAGAGGTAACAACCCACCCACAAGGGCGATAACCAATCGTGCAGTAAAGTCGCTCGCGCCAAGCCAGGTAAAGACGACCCCGTTAATATGTGGAATAAATGGCCCATGAATGATTGCTCGATATTCCCAATGACCAGTTCGCATGTAATGAAGGATCCAGTCACCAACCCGTGCTTCGTCTTGATGGGCGATACGCCATCCTAATTGATAAAACCGAGCAATAAGCCCGAATATTGTAATACTGAGGATGATGTAATCTGACCGATCAAGCCACCGTGGGGACCAATCAAAATCCATGATTGTTAATGGTTGTAAATTATCGATATCAAGACAAAAATAAAAGATTGATTAATTTAATCCATCAATAATTGAGGATTACAAGGTGATTTCGATTGCTTATTTCGAAATGAACGGGTGGTAAATTCTTTATTGTGAGCAATCGGGCAGTTGCAGTCGATTGTGGTAATCAAGTAGTTAAGAGCCTAGAGGATAAGTATATAGCATGACCTCACCGCAAACACCTGTCATTGTTTCAGCTGTCCGAACACCGCAAGGGAAAGATGGAGGTGTCTTTGCCGAAACTCGAAGCGAAGACCTATCTATCCCATTAGTGAATGAAATCCTTAAACGAACGGGACTCCCATCAGATGCAATCGATGATCTGATGTGGGGGTGTGCACAGCAACGTGGAGAACAGGATAATAATTTAGCCAGAATTATTTGCCTGCTCTCGGACTTAGGCGAGGAAATACCAGGAACGACAATAAATCGATGGTGTGCATCCTCAATGCAAGCAATAATGAGCGCAAGTGATGCGATTAGAGCCGGTCAACGAGAGGTAATTATAGCGGGTGGCGTCGAAAATATGAGTCGGGTCCCAATGGGAGAATCGATAGGTGAGTTACATCCTGAGCTTGCTGAACAATATAACATCGGATCCCTTCAGATGGGTATGACTGCAGAAAAGGTGGCCGAAGAATTCGACATCGACCGTGAAAAACAGGACGAATACGCAGCCCGAAGCCATAAACGGGCTGCTGAGGCAACTGATAATGGCTATTTTGATGATCAAATCGTTGCCATAGAGACGGATGAGGGTGAAGTTACAGAAGATGAAGGCATTCGCCGAGATACCAGTCTTGAAAAGCTATCCCAATTGTCGCCCGTTTTCAAATCAAATGGAACAGTCACCGCTGGAAATTCTTCACAAATCAGCGATGGCGCTGCAGGAACCCTTGTAACAAGTGAACGATTCGCCGTGAACAACGATTTAGATATCCTTGCATATGTCGATGATAATCATGTCGCGGGTGTCGATCCAACAATTATGGGCATTGGGCCAATCCCGGCAACCAGAGGACTTCTCGAGAAATCAGATCGATCAATCGATGATTTCGATTTGGTAGAGTTAAATGAAGCATTTGCCTCACAGACGCTGTACTGTAAGCGGGAGCTTGGCATTTCTGATGAGAAATTTAATGTCAATGGTGGAGCAATCGCTATTGGCCATCCATTAGGAGCCAGTGGCGCGAGATTGCCTGTAACCTTAATTCATGAAATGAATCGCCGCGATGTAGACAAAGGGTTAGCAACGCTATGTGTCGGATTCGGCCAAGGCGCCGCGATTGCGTTTTCACGGTAAGTACGTACGCTATTCTCGTCGAGGATGAATTCGCTCAAGGGCCTCATGAACAGCACTCCGTCGACCAAGGATTGTTAAATGGTCACCTCGTTCTAACGTAAACGATGGATCAGGAACTTCGTGATCATTATCGCGACCAACCAATGCAATAATACATCCAGCTGGCAACTCTGCGTCGAGCTCCTCGATCGTCATTCCAACGATTTCGTCTGCTGTTACCTCGATTTCTTGCACGTCTCCGCCTTCACCTAATTCAGTCATCCATTTGGCTAACGTTGGCCGCTCGATTGCATTATCGATTGCCCACGCTGTTGCAAGAGTTGAAGAAATTGTATTTACGCCGAGTTCTTCGAATGCATCGACATTATCGGGGTTATTGACACGTGCAATGATATTCTCGGTATCAAATTTCGAATTGGCAAGTTGTGACACAAGGAGATTTACATCATCGTCACCGGTCGCAGCAACGATGATCTTCGCATTTTCAGCACCAGCACTTCGCAAATCATCCGTACTTGTGCCATCCGCGTGACGGACAGCATGGCCCTCATTTCTTGCTATTTCGAGTTGCTCCCGATCTTCCTCGAGGATAACAACGTTTTCGCCTCGATCTTCAAGCCGCTCGGCAAGTGAACGTCCAACCTTTCCACCGCCAATTATTAACACACGCATTGGTATCACATCCAAGAATTCTGCTGTATATCGTGCAAGGCCGCCTTCAATTACTACTGTGACGACTATCACCAAAAAGACTGTCCCAACTAAAATGTCAGCGGC
>JBDGRB010000200.1:0-2917 GCA_042218485.1 Halobacteriaceae archaeon
TATGGATTACCCGCCAGATCGCCATATATCGTGATATCCTGAAATCCAACATCATCAAGTAAGGTCTGTAGTTCCGTTGCCGAATACAGGCGGTGTGTAACTGAATACTCAGACACGTCTCCATCCTCGATAAGGATCCAGGTGTTATCCATTTGTTCCCAATTATCAGTCACTGCACGGTGTTCGAGAAAAAACGTATTATCGTTGCGCTCCCAACGTCGCTCCTGAAAATCCCGTGCAAGGAGTTCTTTACCAGCAAGACTCATAAGCAAAACACCGCCATCACTGAGTGATTCATAGAAATTTCGGGCAACTTGGCGGTCATCTTCTTTCTCATCAAAGTACCCAAATGAGGTATACATATTCAGAATTGCATCAAAGGCATTCGGATCATAGAATTCACGCATATCTTGATGGACGAATGTTACATCAACGCCCTGGGATTGGGCAAATTGGCGGGCATCCTCGATGTATGTTTGTGTTGCATCAACACCAGTCACGTCAAAGCCACGGGAGGCTAACTCAACGGAATGGCGACCAATGCCACAGGCCATATCGAGGATCCGATCACCCTCTGAGAGATCAAGGAGATCAATGACATCGTCCATTTGATCGGCTGCTTCTTCGTATTTTTCTGGCGGGAAGAGAAATTGTTTCATCGACTCCCACAATTCTGGATCCTCATGCCAGATGCTTGTCTCACTCATATTTCACTAATTGGGGTACTATCTCAATTCAGTTTCGATATTGCAGATATTCGAATCGAGATTTCCGTTAGGACAGACCCAAATACCTATTCGAGACTACGTCGGTTCTGTGGAGAATTCCTGTCGAATGCGTCGATATAGATTTGAGGATTCGGTTAGTGAATCGTGAACTAAATTCAATTTGAATCGGAGGAACGCCGGAATATCCGTAAGTTCAGCAACTTTTGCAAGGGCCCTCCCTTTCCCTTCATAAATATCGGCGAGCGTATCGAGATCCAATTGATTCATTTGCCGCATTAACCGATTATATCGGTCTGCTGATCGGCTATATAACAGTTCACCAAGATGCACGCGGGTGCCACGGTCGGCAGCAATCCGTTGTTTCCAGAGCTCATCGTATTTCTCTAAGACATTGGCCGATGTATTGACAGGATCGCGGTTGAGCGCATCGTTTGCCACCATGGCCGCAAGGCGACCGGATTGCATACAATTATAGATACCTTCACCCCAGATGGGATCCACACTGGAGACGGTATCACCAACAAACATTGCATTGTCAGTACTACATGGCTGTTGGAGAACGTGCCAATAGCTATCAATATATGCAGCCCCAATATGAACATCGGATCCTTCGATTTTGGTTGCGTTTTGCAGGCGGTCGTCTCGATCAATCCAGGCCTCAAGATTTTCTTTCAGCTCGCCGGTTCCCTCTTGGTCGCGGTATTTCTTTTCGATCCAACAGACACCGACTTTTGCCGTATCTTCACCGGTATGGAAAATCCAGGCATAGCCACCTGGGGCAACATCAGGATCTAGACGAAGCATCATTGAATCTTCTGTATTTTGGAGGTCCACGCCTTCCATCTCATATTCCCACCCTTGGGCAAAGGTCTCATCACGGAGGTTTCGTAATCCAAGGTCTCGTGCGATGGCTGCTTTTTCACCTGTTGCATCGATGATTAGATCACCGTATACATCATGACCGCCGCGATGCGTAACGCCGATAATCTCGTCGTCATCATCAAGAATCGGATCAATCACCCGCGCATTGGTTCGAATTTCAGCACCGGCAGCTTCTGCTTTTTTGGCTCGACGACGTTTGAATTTCGGGAAATTGAGGACACCACCATACCGATCGAGTTTGAGAAACGCAGTGGAATCTTCGGGGGCGGCCGGTGCTTCGAGGACTACATCCGTCGTTTTGTGTTGAAATACATCATCGTCAATATTGAATTCGACCATTCCTTCGGCAAACGTTCCGCCTGTCGATTTTGGAGGTTGTCCAAGTTCGTTAGAGGCCTCTAGTAACAACACATCATGATCACGTCGGGCGAGGTCTAACGCGAATTGCGTGCCTGCAGGGCCCGCGCCAGCGACGATCGCATCCCATGGTTCGTCTCCTGGTGCCATTCATTCCACCTTATGATTGTGGATAGATATAATCTATTGGTTTCGGTTTATCAAGGTAATTGTTTCGATGTTTGGTTCTTTGCGGATGACGGGATATAATGCTGGTCAATACGTGCTGTTCTCAGTATAGTTTCATGGTTCATTGCTAAAGACAAAATAAATCTGGGAACCGAAGCCCGTGAGAAAGACAAGACCAAAGATGACAAGGAAGCCAACAGACGCTGAAAAGAAAATCCTAAGCAATGTCGGTACATCTGCAGAAAATAGCGCGATCAATACCGGACGAATATTTTGGACATTAGCGACGAGTGCTGCTCCCGTGATTGCAGTGATAAAGGCCACCCATAATCGATAGGTCCAGAATGCGATGGCCAAGCCAACCAAACTCGAAAAGGCGACAGCGATATTGTTGAAGCTTTTGATGCCAAGCGAGGGGGCAACGCGTCCTAAATATGGGGCTAAATAGAACAAAACTCCACCCAATATAAGAACGAATATCGCGGCATGCACGAATGCCTCAGCAAATGCCCGTGGCCGACTAATATTTGTGGCCTCTCGATTTGGATTGCCGGCTCGAATCGTCTTTCGGAAGAGTTGGGTCGTCCAATGGAGATCGATTCGTTCCGCTATTTCATCGAATCCCAGGAGATGGATAACCCGGGGGATCAATCCAATAATAATCTGGAGCACGATAAAGACGGGAACGCCAAACAGGACGATCCCAGCGAAGACATAGACATAGGCGCCGACAACGGATCCGGGATCCGCAAGCGATGGTCCAAACATGAGATCGCCAATCA
>JBDGRB010000200.1:2927-5074 GCA_042218485.1 Halobacteriaceae archaeon
TGCCAAAGACGGTCAATGCACCAACTGCAATCCCAATACCTATAGTCATGAGTTGATCGGATCCAGACCCCAGACTCGTAAACAGCGGTGCAACAAAGATGGCACCAAACAGCGTGCCAGGAATGAAGGCGGCTACAGTCACAATCGCTTCATGAAATGGTTCGCCGAAAAATGCGAGAAAAACACCCAGTAAAATGATAAAAAGCTGGAGAATAATCAATGGGATCCCGCTAATTTGTCGAATCACGGCGACAGAGAGTGGTGATAGCAATGTTGATACCTCAGTTATCAATAGTTTTTCCCGCATCTGGTATATAAATTACCACATTTACTATACTTTATTTGATATGTTTGGCGCATTGATTTCCACAAGAGTATAAGGCATGTCAGTAAAAGAGGATAATATGACACTGCCAATTGATCCGGATACGATTAGCGGTGACGATATCGGCGAACACAAAACTACGCTTGAAATGGACCATGAGGCCGCCATTGAGCATGTTCGAGACGTGTTCACGAATGTAGGATTTGGTGTGCCGGTCGAATTCTCACCTTCGGAATTATTGAACGAGAAAGTCGATGCCGATCGGGATCCATACTATGTTCTTGGGGCCTGCAATCCCGAGATGGCTGATCGGGCACTGACAGAAACGCTACAGATCGGTGGTATTTTCCCCTGTAATGTAATCATCTGGCAAAAAGAACCAGGCACGCAAGTGGTGTATCATGTCAGTATCATGCGGATTGCACGGTTAGTTGGAATGGCACCCGATTCAGACGCGTGGCAAGAAATCGTCGATGAAACTGGTGCGATGGTCGATGAAGCATGGGAACAGTTGTAGTGAATTCAATAATGTTGTAATTCCACGTTTTTTATCACGAGTCAACTATCCAACCCTACTTCGCTCATCCCGAAACGGGGTTCGCTCGTTACGGGTGGGGATTGTCAGTAATCTCGGCATCGAACCCGAAACACAGCTGAGTGCTGTCTGCACTAACTCGACGTCACTTGTCCTGACTTGAGAGCGTATTGAACGTCGATAACGTTCGTCATTAGGGAAAAGTAGTCAAAACTCTCACCCATAACGGCAAAATAGGTGAATTTCGCCGTGAGAGACAACCCTGAAACCACTGTCGGTTGTACTATTATGTATGGGGCGAAATATGCTCATCGATGGTTCATGGCAGACTGATGTTGAGCCATATACCGATGAGAGTGGAGCCTTCGATCGTGTCGAAACCACATTCCGTGACTGGATCCGCGATGAACCCGATGCCACGTTCCAGCCGGAATCGGATCGATATCACCTGTATATTGCTCGGAATTGTCCATGGGCGCATGGCACGGCTCTCGTTCGCCGAATAACTGGACTGACTGATCATATATCGATGGATATCGTGGATCCCCATCGTGAAGATGAAGGATGGGAATTTACACCTTCAAAGGATGGCTGTACGCCAGATACAGTAAATGGATTTGATTACCTTCGGGACGTGTATGCGAAAGCAGATGAAAGCTATACCGGGCGGGTAACTGTGCCTGTGCTGTGGGATAAAACGGAAGAAACCATCGTCAATAATGAATCAATCGAGATCATGAGGATGTTAGATCAGGCCTTCGATGCCTACGATAACGGTGTTGATCTCTATCCCGAGGGCTATCAAGACGAAATCGATTATATTATCGATGCGATTTATGATTCGATTAATAACGGTGTCTATCGGGCTGGATTTGCCGAATCACAAGAGGCCTATGAATCGGCTGTCGATGATGTTTTCTCGGCCTTGGATCACTGGGATAGTGTGCTTGGCGAACAGCGGTATTTGGCTGGTGATCGATTGACACTCGCTGATGTGCGGATGTTCCCGACGCTGATTCGGTTCGATCAAGTCTATCATACCGCCTTTAAATGCGATAAACAGTTTATCCATCAATACGATAATCTCTGGCCGTATCTGCGTGATCTCTATCAGACTGATGGCGTTGCTGAAACAGTCCGTATGGATCATATCAAGGAAGGCTATTACTCCGGCGAGATAACAGCAGTCGGCCCTGATCTCGATTATACAGCCTCACATAATCGTGATGAACTACCAGGTGAGCCGTTCCCTAATCTGTAAATTAGTCCTGATACTCATCCATAAAG
>JBDGRB010000291.1:0-4969 GCA_042218485.1 Halobacteriaceae archaeon
TTCAGTGACAGCCGACTCCGCTGCCACGATATATCGTTCGCCAGCATAAAATTCCGTAGACTTCGTGGCCAATTCACTGCCATCAATATCGGAAATGACTAAACTTCCTTCTGGCATATTTATCTCGGATAGATTTTTACCGGTTATTGGAGCGGATTCTGACACTCGAATTTCAAGAATATTTAGTTCCCCCATTGATTCTTCGAGTGTTCTGATATCTGAGCCGATAATAGCATTTACAGCCGTAATAGCGCCCGCCCGTTCAGGATAGATGATCGAATCAACAAGGTCTTCATAAGCGGTCACAGCCTCGTGTGAATCGACTCGAATAACCGATCGAACGTCATAGCGATTCTTAGCTAATATAGCAACTGCTAAATTAATCCCCCGGTCACCTGTCAGGCCAGCGACGACATCCGCATCACCGATATTTGCTTGCTCAAGTATTTCGGGATCAGTTCCATCCCCTTGGATGATTGTAGCGACATATTCTTCGGAGAGACTTTCACATCGGTGGGGATCTGATTCAATCACGACAACAGTATGGCCATGATCATCGAGATTCGCAGCAGTTTGGAATCCGACCCGGCCACCCCCTACAATAACGATGCGTTTGTCACTCATTAATTTCTAGTGAGAGGTTTAGCAATAAGTAAACTAGGGCCCCAAGACCCAACCAGCCAATGCCAATGAACCAAATGAAGGGGTTGATAACAACACTAAGGATGATATTACATACTATCCCGAGAATTGGTGGAAGGGGATAATATGGAATTGTAAATGGCCGTTCAATATCTGGTCGTTCTCGTCTGAGCTTGATGACAGCAATATTCACGACGATAAATGAAAGTAAAAAGAACAAACTTGCGAGATTACTGACCTGTCTGATTGGTATTAATGCCACCGCTATTAGCATAATTATCGCACTCACAATAACGGCTCGAAACGGCGTACCATATTTTGCATGCACTTGCCCGACATTCCCGGGTAATTGATCTTCACGACCCATCGCGAATGCCACCCGACTCGAGGCAAGAATAACTGCATTGAGTGCACTCATCGTTGAAAACACCGCACCAAAAGCGATAATTGCAGCACCGCTGCCAATTATTGGAATTGTAGGCATGAAAGACTGGGCAGCTCGAGCAATTGCTGTTTCACCTGCTTTAGCTAGCGTTGCTGCCCCAATCGTGCCAATGCCAACGAATACGACTAATATGTAAATAATAACGGTTCCTACCAATGAGTAGAAAATCGCTTTTGGGACATTTTCAGTTGGGTTGCGAATTTCTTCTGTTACTGTTGTAATCAGATCGTATCCTTCAAATGCGACAAACGTCAGTCCCATTGCAGGAAGAAGGCTTGTAACTGGATGGGTAGCAAAAAATGGCGTGAATCGATCGATCGTCACGGCAAAACTACCAAATCCGGCAAATAAGAGCAATACACCGATTTTAATTAATGTAACAATCGTCTCAGCGCCGCCACTAGCGCTTGTGCTTAGCGCATTTAGACTAACAAATATTACCACGATTAGCAATCCAAGAAATACTGAGCCTCCTGGGAACGAAATACCAAAAACCCGAATCACCTTCGGCAAATGGATACCATATATCTCGAAAAATTCGAGAAAATTCGACCCAAATCCAATGGCGTATACTGCTCCAGCAATAATATATGCAAACCATAACATCCATCCCATAATAAACGAAATAAGATCGGAAAAAACCTCTTTGACAAATGCATACCCACCGCCACTTTCCGGTATTGCCGCAACGAGTTCACCATATGATAGCGCAGTAAACCCTGTGACAATTCCATTTAATATGAATACAAATATTGCATTACTCCCCGCGATATCTGCTGCCAACCCAGTCAGAACAAAAATTCCTGCGCCAATCATCGCACCCATTCCCACCATAACAGCATCAATAAGTCCAAGGTCACGATCGGGGGCCCGTTGTCCAGAATCGCTCACATTTTAATTAATAGATACGGCTATTATATTGATTCTGAATAATTAACGAATAACAGGCGATACGTGATGGTGAGTCATTCGTCTTGGTGACTTGTTAGATATCGAATTTTCAAGCTATAAGAGAGGTATACCGGATCATCAATTTCAGCACTGTTCATATTCCTTGATCAATGGAGAATTTTTGATGTGAGTAAATTAGGAAAACCCCGTGTTATCCACTTTATTTCACCCATTCAGAACATTTATATAACTCCCATTTCACTATTTAAAAAGAGATGGGACAATCCGATAGCCAAACAATTGATTCTGAGGAGTTTTCGGAAGCACTTACAAGCCTCAAGCAAAACGGGAGTTTATTATTGCTCACTGGTGCTTCCTCTGAAACATTATCAATCGGATGTGATCGACTACTTGGGCAACCATTTGCAGAACCCCGCCGACGGCTATTCATTACTACGTCATCCGCTTCGATTGAGAACTCTGGCATTTCACAAATGACTGATCATCATACACGTCGTATCACATACCAAAGTCACACACGATCCGCAACGACTGCCTCGGTTGACCAACAACAAATTCCGGAGTCAATAGTAACGAAGGAAGATGGGCTAGATGGATTATTAGACACCATCTTAACGGAAATTGATGTGTTCCGCGAACAGACCGAGGACAAACTTACTCCTGCAGAATTACGAATTTGTTTCGAGTCATTTGATACGTTCTTGAGTGAATATTCACTAGATGAGGTCTTTCGATTTCTCCATTTACTCCAAGAGGTGGTCCGCAGAGAACAGGCTATGTGCCATATTCATCTTCCCGTTCCATACGGCGATGAACGTGTTCAAACAGTGATCCCAGTTTTCGATGGAGTTATTGAAATGCGAGAAGGACCACAGCACCGATGGCACCTGCAGGATCCAGAGCTTACCACCGATTGGATTTCTCTTTGAACGTCGATACCGTTTGTATTTCGGTGCAAATTTAGTCGCCACCTAAACGCCACGCATCAAATCATTCGACTCCTTCCAGTTGGACTATTTAACTGAAAAATTGCCCACAAGCGGCTTCATTCTACTTCCAGCAGTTGGGCTTCCACGCTATTATAGGGTGATTAACATTTCCAGGCTACGTCCCCATCCCCAATGAGCAACGCAACGATCGTGGGGAGCGAGTCCGCAGGACGAGCGAAGCAGGGAAAGGTAGTTCGTTTGCCGCTATCAGTATATACACATACTCTGTGCATAATCTGATTACCATGGGGTTAACCACAGAGGAAATAATAATGGAAATCAGTCTCGATATGGTCGGTTGGGAGAGTATGCCAGGAGATAGTACGATTTATGTTTCCGGTAATGACATTGAAACTGCATTGGTCGGTATTGATTTAGAAAGTCCAGAAATACAACTTGCGGCGAACCGTGATTACGATTTGGCACTTGCTCATCACCCAGCAGGAGGTGATGCCAGACTTAATTTCCCTGCTGTCCTTGATAAACAAATCGAATTCATGAAAAATCATGGCGTGCCGGAAGACCAAGCGAAAGACGCGATTGCGAACTTGCGGGAAAATTCTGAATACCGCGGTCACAGTTCAAATTATCGACATGATCCCTCTGTCGCTGAATTATTAGATCAACCATACATGAATATTCATTTGGCGCCCGATGAACTTGGTCGACGAAGATTTGTTGATGTTGTTAACGAACTGTCTGAATCAGCTACAGTTGCTGACCTTAAAGAAGCATTTAACCACGAATTTCCGGAATTACGACAGGCAAAAACTGATATTAAAACTCGTGTTGGGTCAGATGACAATCCGATCGGTACCGTAGCAGTTCATCACGCAGCGGGAACAAACGGTGGCGAAAGTGTCGCTCGGGCGTATTTTGAAAATGGGGTTGATACCGTTATCTATATTCATGTTAGTGCCAGCGACGCGCGTGATCTCCGTGAGGAGTTTGGTGATGAGAAAAATCTCATCATAACCGGCCATATTGCAAGCGATGCAATTGGCTTGAATATGTTAATAGATAAATTAGAGGAAAACGGGATCTCCTGTACGAAATTTTCAGGTATTCAACCGTGATGTGGAAAGAGAGCTATTCCAAGGCTACACCCCAGAACATCACATGATACTCCGCCTAATTGCGGTGAAAATAAACGGCAGCATCAAATTTAGCGGCCTGTTAGCCCATAAGAAGGACTGCTAACACTATATGTTAATTAAACGAATTTAGTCTTCAGCTTCCAATTCAACTTCGATCTCTGCTTCAACACCCTCCAATTCAAGCGTTGCTTCCGCTTCTTTTTCGACTTCTTCGTCTAATTCCTCCAAATCATCACTGTCAATTTCTAATTCTACCTCTAGATCAATATCAGTTTCAAGCTCTGACATATGATGATTTCATCGGTTTTCGGATATAGGGCTTGGGGCCAAGTGGACAGGCGATTTAAGATGATTCTTGGGAAGGATAAACAGCTAGAATCTACTTGATATTAGTTCAATTCCGTCACGAAGATTGAGGTATCGCTTTGGACATCTTATCCTGTGAGTGACACCCCCCCACTCCTTCAGAGGTGGGGTTACGATCGCTACGTGTCAACATTCAAAATGATCGGTGGAATTTTATGATTCGAGATTTCTTATCTCATCGGATGGTATCAAATATATGAGTCTACAAACCGAAGTCGAGCAATTTTTGGATGAGTATGATATGCATATGGATCCAACCTACCGATTATTAGATGTTACAGCAGAACTCGGAGAAGTGAGTGCCGAGGCCGTCAAATCTGCAGAATATGGTAGTTCACCACATGAAATGGCTATCTCCGATGATGAATACGGGGATCTCCTTTTTGCAATTTTAGCACTCGGGGTAGAACTTGATAAAGATGCAACCGCCGCTCTCAATACAGCGCTCCAAAAATATGGACAACGATTGGATACAAAAGGTGATGCGGGATCAGGGCGATAGATGATCAAAGAGAGTG
>JBDGRB010000113.1:0-4953 GCA_042218485.1 Halobacteriaceae archaeon
AGTAGGTAGGGGTAGTTCACAAATTTATTCCCAAAAAATATGAGGTCCCTCACAGCGATAGTCCAATCACATGGCATCGTACAATATCAATACAATATACATCGTGAATGGATCCAAATTTGGAAATAATACAGTATGACCGAATTTACCATTATCTATAATGCTGCTCAGCTAGTTCAGATTCAAGCGAATACCATCAATGACATCGATCATGGGGCTGTTGTCATTCAAGAAGGAAAAATTACCGAAGTTGGGAAAACAGAAGCGATGACCCGTGAATTTCCGCCGGAAAATGCATCGACGGCAATTGATGCTTCGGGGAAGACAATATTACCTGGGTTTGTTGACCCGCATACCCATGCTGCGTTCGCTGGGGATCGATATGATGAGTTTACTGCAAAATTACATGGGAAAACCTATCAAGAAATATCCGACGAAGGCGGGGGTATTTTGCGGACTGTGCGGGCAGTTCGAACGGCGTCTAGGGAAGCATTGATCGAAAATATTCTACAATATCTTGATGGAATGCTTGCTCATGGAACGACAACAGTTGAAATCAAGTCCGGCTATGGTCTTTCGGTCGAGGCAGAAATGAAACTCCTTAAGGCTATCAAAGAAGCCGACAATCGACATCCTATCGATATCGTTCCAACTTTCCTGGGTGCCCATAGTGTCCCTGAGGATACATCTAGTGGTGATTATGTGAGGGATGTCATTGATAACCAATTGCCAGCAGTTGGGAAAATGGATATGGTTGAATTCTGTGATGTATTTTGTGAACCAGGCGTATTTTCGGTTGATGAATCTCGACGTGTCTTATCTGCCGGAAAAGATTACGGCTTAACTCCAAAGATACACGCAGAAGAATTCGAACGACAAGGTGGTGCCCAGCTTGCTGCTGAAGTAAACGCTGCGAGTGCTGATCATTTACTCCAAGCTACACAAGCTGATGCACAGGCACTGGCAGAGGCTGATGTAACCCCAGTATTGCTCCCCGGTACTGCATTTACACTCGATATCGAGTATGCTAATCCTTCTCTCTTTACTGCTCAAGGCCAAGAAGTGGCGATTGCGACGGACTTCAATCCAAACTGCCATTCATATAGTATGGAATTCACAATTGATCTAGCCTGTAATGCTATGCGAATGGACCCAAGTGAGGCGATCCGAGCAGCCACTGTAACGGCGGCAACAGCTCTCGATCGAACTGATGGTCCTGGAACACTCAAAGAAGGATCACTCGCCGATATCATCATCGCAGATGTCCCCACATTTGAGCACATTCCATATACTTTCGGTATCAGTACAGTAGAGACTGTCCTTAAAAACGGTCAGGTGGTCTATGATGACCGATAGTATAACGATCGATGGTGAGTCGCTATCGCCCTTCGATGTCGAGGCAGTCGCTCGGGCAGAGACAGCTATAAAGGTTCCCGAGTCAGTCCGAAAGCAAGTTCGGGAATCTCGTGAGCATATTGAAAATATTATTGAATCTGGGAAAACTGTATACGGAGTCAACACAGGTTTCGGGAGCCTTGTACAAGAACATATATCGAGTGACCAAATACAAACCCTTCAGCACAATCTATTACGGAGCCATAGTGTTGGAACAGGTGATGAACTGTCAATTCCGGAAGTTCGGGCAATGCTTGTTACTCGTATCAATGCACTTGTAAAGGGATATTCGGGGATTCGAGAATGCGTTATAGATCTCCTGATCGCAATGCTAAATGAAGGGGTTCATCCTGTTGTTCCCGAAAAAGGCAGTCTTGGAGCTAGTGGAGATCTAGCTCCACTAGCTCATCTGGGATTAGTTGTCATCGGTGAAGGGGAGGCATACGTCGATGGTGACCGTCTTCCAGGTGATGAAGCGCTGAATCGAAGAGGGCTTGAAGCAATTGAATTGGAGGCCAAAGAAGGTCTTGCATTGATTAACGGAACGCAACTTACTGCGGGGCTTGGGGCACTCATTGTTTGTGATGCAAAGCGAGTTATACGGGCTGCTGATATGGCCGGCGCATTGACAACTGAGGTAACGATGAGTACAACGGCGACTGCAGATCTTGAACTTTATGAAGTACGACCACATGAAGGGCATAAACAAACGGCGCAAAACATTCAAACGCTAACTGCCGATTCCGAAATTATTTCCTCTCATCGGGATTGTCAACGTGTCCAAGATGCGTATTCGATACGTTGTATTCCCCAAGTCCACGGTGCTGTTCGCGATGTAATTTCCCATCTAGAAGAGGTTGTCACGACAGAACTCAACAGTGCCACAGATAATCCACTTGTATTTGATGCGACCGATGTAGACGATCGGGCAAGCGGTACAGAACAATCTGCTGTACTTTCCGGTGGTAATTTTCATGGTGAACCATTGGCCTTACCACTTGACTATCTAACAAATGCACTAACTGAACTTGGGGCAATTTCTGAAAGACGAGTTGATCGCATGCTGAATCCAGAAATTCAGGAAGACCATCTGCCTCCGTTTTTAACGGAGAACAGTGGCCTTCAGTCTGGACTAATGATTGCTCAATATACGGCGGCAGATCTAGTTAGTACAAACAGATCAATGGGGTCTCCGTCGACAGATACAATACCAGTAAGTGGAAATCAAGAGGATCACGTGAGTATGAGTGCTCAATGCGCTTTACAAACACGCGATGCACTCAAAAATACCCTCCATGTTATTGCTATCGAACTGGTATGTGGAACACAGGCGCTTGATTTCATCGAGGAGTATGATCCAGGAATTGGTACTGGAGCAATGGCCACAAAAATTCGCGAATACGTCTCTTTTCTCGATGAAGATCGACCAATGAGCGAAGACATGGACACAATTCGTCACCTGATCACAGGTGACGAGTTAATTAATCATGTTGAAGCCAAACTGAATACCTCGCTCAACTAACCCATTTATAGTCATTTCGTTAGTTGTCGAAAAACACTATCTTTATTTTCCAAAAGGAGGTGCATCGTATCAGAACAGTTGGTTGACATCTGAAGATAACGTCTACAGAGAAAGCAGGCAGAGTGCTCGGGGCTTGACCCCGGGGCGGTTCACTGCCTGGCAAGTTGTTTAACAATAGAATATTTGTTCGATATCAATATAAGCAACAAACTTGTCCTTGGGATTAAAAATGCTTAAACATATCGTCCTCATCCGAACTGAAGATAAGAGCTGAAAATATTGATGGTGTCGTTGTTGAAACAGTTTTTGTGAAGTTCTCGGGACTAAGCGCCGGTCCGCTCGCCTTGAAGGCCTATAGAGCAATCTTGAGAACAGGACCACGATGATTCTTCGAGGTCATTAATCTCAAAAACTAATACATAATCAAAGGGGGTTTCAAACAACCCAAATCCAACAGTGCTGAGATGGATAATGGCACCTCAATTTTATTGGGATTCACTCGAAATTGAAGTTCATGCAGCAGTCGAGTGATGTCATTTCAGTGCTGATAGTAGAAGATGAGCCGGAACTGGCAGATCTATATAAAGAATACTTACAAGATGAATTTGACGTTCAAACTGTGCTAAACGGAGAGAAAGCACTGGAAATTGTTGATGAATCCTTCGATATCATTTTATTAGACCGAAAAATGCCAGATATGAGCGGCGATGAAGTGCTCACGAAGTTACGAAAACAGGGATATAATATGCCCATCGCCATGGTGACGGCAGTCGAACCGGATACCGATATTGTAGATATGCCCTTTGATGAGTATCTCATAAAACCTATAAATCGAAACCTATTGGTCCGGACAGTGCGGGTATTATCAAATCGAGCATCTTTTGAGGAAAAAAGTCGTGAATTCTTTCGCCTCGCGGCGAAAAAAACATCACTGAATGATGAAATCACTGCTAATCAATCTCAAGAAAATCCCTACCAAGTTTTGATACAACGGATGTCCGAATTACAAGAGGAATTAGATGATACAGTGAAAACAATAGTTGCTGATGATGCAGAAGTAGTCCCCCGGTACTCGTTAAAAGATAGTGAAATAACAGACCTTCTATCAGAAATTAGTGAACATTCCCTCCCGGATAATATCCAAGAATTAGTCCAAGATTATCAGGAACTCCGCGATGCACGACCACCATTCATGTGGAAATGGGTTCATCAATTGGCACCTGCAAATACTCTTCCTTGTGTCGAAGAACAATTTAGTGATACTGTTCCCGTCGATAAAACCCTCACTATTTTATTTATCACATTGCTAGATGATAGTCTTGAAAAACACCGGGACAGAACGACATTCAATGAGTTAGCGAAGATTCCATTTCCTAATAAGACTGCAAATCCAACTGCAAAAGATGTAAATTCAAATTATGTGTCGTTCGGACAACGAGTATGGGATTTACTAATCTCTCGGCTACAACAAGCACCGAATTATGATGTGTACGAGAAACTCTTCCGATATGATCTAAAACAAGGAATAGATGCTATTGAATACAGCGATCTTGTTATTAATCGGCCAGATCTTGCGACAATGGGGGACTTAGAGCGGAACGAGTCGCATAATATGGTAATGTTTGCATATGCCGATATCGATCTTATGTATTCACCCAAAGTGCATAGATCCGATATCGGAATTCTAAGAGATGTGATCTGGGTCGCTCAACTGATGGCCCGCATTGGTAACTGGGTGAGTACGTGGGAACGCGAACTCCACGAAGGTGATTTCAGTTCAGGACCAATCGTGTATGCACTTGATAACGATATAATATCACGATCGGAACTGGACTTAACAAATGAATCGAAGAATGACCTTCATAGTAACCTTATTGACCGAATCAAAGACCACAATATCGAAAAGGAGTTTCTAACACGGTGGGAACAGCATTATCACGAGTTACGCAATTATAATCAGGACCTCTCGACAATGGATCTTGAACCATTCATCAAAGGAACAGAAGAAGTATTACGATATCATCTTGAGTCGACGG
>JBDGRB010000159.1:0-4922 GCA_042218485.1 Halobacteriaceae archaeon
CTACGACGGTCGCGTCTGAATACGAATTTAAGGAATGTCGGGATCCATGGCAGACTCTTATCATTGGCATTTCTCAAAGTGGGGAAACCGCTGATACACTCACGGCGATCCGTGAAGCAAATGCGGCAGGTGCCCAGACGCTTGCCGTGACCAATACAGTTGGGAGTTCAATAACACGAGAAACCGACGATACGATCTATATTCGCGCAGGGCCAGAGATCGGTGTCGCAGCCACGAAGACATTTGTATCCCAGGTGACCACGCTTGGATTGTTCACGGTCTATCTTGGACGTCTGCGTGATGAACTATCATCAGAAACCGCAACCGATATCCTCCAATCAATTCGAGAACTCCCAGGTGCAGTTCAACAAGTCCTCGATAACGAACGCGCAATCAAACGCCTCGCAAAGAAATACATGGATAGCGAGGCATTCTTCTTTATCGGCCGCAAATTCGGGTATCCCGTCGCCCTCGAAAGTGCACTTAAGCTTAAAGAAATTTCGTATGATCATGCTGAAGGGTTCCCAGCCGGCGAACTCAAACATGGCCCCCTTGCCCTGATCACACCGGATACGGCCGTTATCGCCATCCTTACGGAGGGATGTCGTCCTGAAAAAACGGTGCATAATGTCAAAGAAGTCCAATCCAGGGAAGGATCAGTCATCGGTATTACTAATACTGCCAATCATCGAAAATTCGTCGATGACGAACTCCAAGTACCCGACTGTGGGATCATGGAGCCAGTACTTGCCAATGTCTACTTACAGCTATTTGCCTACCACGTTGCCGATCTCAAAGATCGACCAATTGATAAACCGCGGAACTTAGCGAAAAGCGTAACCGTCGAGTGAACTGTCTCGACGCCGAATTCTTGGATGTCCTCCTCATCGATCTTGCTGATAATGTCAGGTTAAGTGGTGACTTCCGTACGAGCAAGGTCAATATAAGAGGCCTTATCCGTTCTCCTAACCTGTATATATGTATGCCAATTTCTGAAGGCGATTCTGTTACGTTAGAATACACAGGCCGGTTAGATGATGGGACTGTTTTTGATACAACATATGAAGAGGTCGCAAAAGAGGCAGGACTTGCGCAAGCTCAGCCGAATCGAGAGTATACACCGTTGACAGTCGAATTAGGCAACGGCACCGTTATTGAGGGGCTCGAAGAAGCCCTCATTGGTCTTGAAGAAGGAACGACTCACACATTGACAATTCCCCCGGAGAAAGCCTATGGTGAACGCCGAGATGATCAAATAATCGAATATGATGTTGAAGAATTCAGCGAAATGCTTGGATCCCAACCACCAACCGAGGGCACCTATATAGAAACGGAAGATGGCGATCATGCCGAAATCACACATGTTGATGATGAAATCGTCCGTCTTGATTTTAATCACCAGTTAGCTGGTGAAACCCTCGAATTCGAAATTGAAATCGTCGACGTTAACTAACGTTTTCATTAATTCGGAGCCATTTCGTGGCTTCTCTCACGACGTTAGTCGTGTATTTTCTTCTTGCAAATCAGTACCGGACTGAGGTGAAACCGTGTCGGCGATTCGTAGTTCGAACTGAAGGCTATCCCCGTCTGTTTCGATAAATTCAATTGTACCAATATTTTCCATAAATTGATTTGCCAAATAAAACTTCATGGCAATGCCCCTCCCTACTGGTTCAAAGAGTGATTGTTTAATGTTCTCTGGCAGTGATGCCGGTTTTGCTGTACATGTTACGGTACACTCGTTGTCGTTTTTCGAACAGGCGATACGTATTTCACCATCTTCGGTCGCTTCGGCCAGACCGTCAATAAGCAACACAAGAGCTTCTTCGATCATTCCATTTGTCATAATGGTCGGTGCACTCTGCGGTGTTGTAATTGTGATATCAGAGTATGTTTGACTCCGATTTTTTGCCGATGCAATAATCGCCTGTAAATCTACGGTTTCCGGAGATTGGCGTTTCGTATTCGGTATGGCATCGAGGTGGTCAACTAATGTGGCAATATCTTCTGCACAGTGGTGTATCATATCAAGTTTTGCTTCATGATCTTCTGGTATGGTATCCTGTAGGTTATCTGTATGCCCAGTTATAATATTAATACTATTCAGTATATAATGTCGAAGAAGATCATTGAGTTTTGCTAACCGTTTTTGTTCCTTCTGGAGAGCCTCGGCATGAGCTTGGGCCCGGGAGGATTCTTTTGCATGTAAAATTGAACGTGTATGAACAGTTCCAACAAGAGCTCCACTCAGGATTCCTACACTGACAGTTAGGTGAATAACCTCTATCAATTCTTGGGAGAGCACCCGTTCTGATCCAATATACAAACTGATGACACCAAAACCAACAAACATCAGAATTGCGCCGCTGCTCCATGACAGAATATAGACATATGGATCAATAGATGGCGACCACCTTTGATACCAGCCCCCAAGGATGAGTAAGCCGATTCCCGCTAGCGGAATTATACTACCAGTAATGACAACATGCAGAATTGGAGTTGTGGAGGTATGCAAGAAAAATTCGTGTACAAAAGTTGATCCAATAAGAATGAGTCCGGTTCCAATAAGGGTACCTGCCAAGATATTCGATTTAGTTACATTCATCGTTCCCCAAGGAGAGAACCTCCAAGATGGATTATTTTGGAAATGGAACATGGAATCCGTAATAGATCGGAACGGGACTTAGATTTCCTGTCGTTGTTACACTTAACACGAATGATTCTGAAACACGGAGACCAATCCTTTATAAATCGGGCTAATTGCACCATTATATTATGTGAAATAAAATCACACACTTCCTTAAACGTTCAGACATGTTACAAAATATTACATGATTAGCCCTATGAAATTTATAGCATGGAGATCGATTATGTTTCTCTACCTTATATATCAATATGATAATTGCAAGGATCCAATAGTCTCGTGGTTTCCGATCGATGAGATATTCGTAATTTCCGGTTCACGGTTCCACCCAATCATTCGGTTAGTTAGAGTCGGGTGAATACATGACTGTTTCACCAGGTGCAGTCGTTGCATTTGTATCGAGACGAACACCGGCGTTGAGACTCGTATTTATACCTGTTTTCACCCCATCACCCAGCACGACTCCAAATTTTCGGCGTCCAGTCGAGGTTGATTCGCCTTTAACGACCATATGAACGGACTCCCCGTCGTGGCGAAGATTTGCAACCTGTGTTCCCGCACCCAGATTGACCTCGCGTCCCAGAACACTATCGCCCACATAGCTAAGATGAGAAATATTCGTTTCTTTCATAATTACACTATTTTTTACTTCGACGGCATGCCCAATATGCACATCAGGGCCAATATAGGTGGATCCACGAATATAGGCATTCGGGCCGATTGCACTATTCGTTGCAATATAGGCTGGCCCTTCAATTACTGCTCCTTCTCTAATTGATGCGCCAACTTCGATATATACCGTTCCTTGGACCGTGGCTTGTGGACTAATTTCACCACCCAGATACCGTGAGATTTCATTTAATTTCCACTCATTTGCTTCAAGTAATTCCCATGGCCGTCCCACATCAAGCCACCGATTGAACTCGATAGTTTCGACAGTATAGTCGTTTACAATCTGAGAAAGCACATCGGTCAGCTCATATTCACCCCGTTTGCTTGCCTCGACGTCAAGATACTTTTGAATGGTTGGTGGAAACAGATAGGCACCTGTATTTACTTGATTTGTCGGTGGATCATCTGGCTTTTCGACGATATCGACGAGATACTGATCGTCGGATCCTGTTTCCAAAACTCCGTACTGGGTTGGATCATCAACACCAATAGATCCAACTGCGATATCTGCATCATAGAGGGCATCGATAGAGGGTTGATCAAATAAGGAGTCGCCATTCAAGACGATAACGGGATCCGACGACGAGAGAGCAGACTGTGCGGTTTTGAGGGCATCTGCTGTTCCCTGCCGTGTATCTTGGACGACATAGGTTATTGGGATGTCCTGAAATGATTCACCAAAATATGACTGTATGATTTCTTTGTTGTATCCGACAACGATGATGAATTTGGACGCGCCAGCCCGTGTTGCTGTCTGAAGCGTATGTTCAAGCAGGGGTTTACCGGCTACCGGTAACATGGGTTTTGGATATGCATCCGTCAACGGACGCATCCGTGTTCCCTTGCCAGCCGCCAAAACAACTGTTTGCATATATTATATTCCAACGAAGATCATCACATAAGTCCTTCCGACATCGCATCAAAAGTGAAGAGAAATTCATCGGTTTGGGCTTGGAACTCAAGCGGTATTATTACTTGATCGGGAAATAACATATTTCGCAATCTGAAAAACTTGTCCCCGTTTTCGCCAAATCACTTCAATTGTATCCCCCTTATCGAAGGCAAATCTGACAGTCACTTCTGCTTCACTTCCGGCATCGCCGAGTATGATTGATTCCCCAACGGTAATATTACCTCCCTGAACGGCCGACCATCGGAAGGTCCGTGTTTGCTTGTTATGGGTGACCTCGATATAGACATTTGAACCTTTCAGTTCTTCTCCGTTCGTATACGTTATTTTTATATTATCTGTACTCGGTCGATAGGAAAAGGAGAAATCGGCTAATGGCGGATCCACTAAGGATCGGCTGAGTGGTGAGGTATACATCCAGGTTCCAACACCACCTAATACAACAATCCCAATCAAGAGAAAAACGGCAATAGATGGTAATTTTCTATCGCCGTTGGTCATCTACATAACATATCAGTATGTCAGGTTAAAATTTTTGGGTGACCTATCAAATTAATTATCAAACGTATTAGATTCTTTATTGGCAATACCTATAAGAAAAATAACTATGTTATACCCTTATCTCCCGTTGAGATTCAAAAGAGGGGTGTTAAGTTTGGAGGAGCGCATTGTGAATTGTGGCGAAGGCTTTGGTCC
>JBDGRB010000057.1:0-4878 GCA_042218485.1 Halobacteriaceae archaeon
CTCGACTGGCTCAATATGATCAAGATCATTTTCAAGTGCATTCTTTAGCGGACCAAATCGCTCGACGGCTACCATTTTAGGTAATTCATCAATAAAGCCAATTTCGTGGAGGTCTTTGAATCCACGCCACACCCCACTGAGCCCATCAGCCTGTGCAACGGGTTGTACAATCCAGTCTGGGACCTCCCAATCGAGATCAACACAGATCTCATAGGCAATCGATTTGTAGCCTTCAATGCCATAAAAATTGCTGCCAACTGGCGGGATGTTATAATTGCTTGTTGGATACCAATCAAATTTGTCGATACAGGTTTGCATAATTTCCCATCGACCATGCATTGTGGGGGTTGCGACAACGTTCGCTCCATATACCTGCATCAAGGTTTTTATCGTCGCCGGCACATCAGGGATCGTAAAAATCACACTTTCTAGCCCATTTCGAGCGGTATATGCTGCCGTTGAAGCGCCGTGATTACCAGTTGACGAAATCGTTACAATATCGACATCGTTTGCGACAGCGTTGGCGATTGCAACAGAATTAAGCCGATCCTTATATGACCACGTTGGATTTTGACTTTCATCTTTCACATAAAGGTTCGAGAGGCCCCATTGCTCGCCTATTGTTTGGAGAGAAACCAATGGTGTGTTACCTTCGCCGATCGGATTTGCGTACTTCTCATCGACAGGGAGAAACTCCGGATAGGCCCAGACACCGCCTTCGCGTTGCTCTATCTCTTCCTTTGTGATGGAACTTCGAATCGCATCGTAATCATAGGTTGGAGCGACGTTTGACCGAAAATCATCCGTCTTGCATTCGGGACAGCCAGCAAACATCAACTGTTCAGCAAATGTTGCACCACAATTCATGCATTCAAGGCCGGTTATATGTGTCATTAGTCTTCTATGTATTGCCAAACGGTTCGCGATATAAAATATGCTGATTGTATTCAGATTTAGAGTGAGTTGGATTTTATTATCCTTTTATTCGATAGAGGGAAAGAGAGTCTATTGTATTCGGGTAATATATTCCTGATTGATTTATCGAATCAATCGACCAATTTTGATATGTTTATATAACCAGGTCTATTGAACCTGTAGTACATGGATGTTGCACTCTTAGGGCCACGGGGCACCTATACCCATGAAGCGGCAGAGACCTTTTTCACTTCCTATGAACCTGAATTTTGTCAAACCCTTGTAGATGTATTCGAAGCAGATACTGACGCTGCCATATTCGCATTTGAAAATTCCCTTGAAGGAAGTGTCTCAAATGCAATTGATCTGTTACGCCAGACGGAGCGATCGATAACCGGTGAATACAAACATCCAATTAACCACTGTTTGCTCGCCGAACACGATGATATCACCGCAATTAAACGAGTGCGCTCTCACCCCCAAGCACTGGGTCAATGTCAGGCTATAATCCGCGAATATGGATGGGAACAAATCGAATCCCCATCAACTGCACAGGCAATCCACAACCTCGAATCGAATGAAGCTGCCATTGCGTCCGAATTAGCAGGAACACTCAACGAGATGCATATTCTTCGCACCGGCATTGCAGATAGTGAGACAAATGTTACCCGATTTCTCATCCTTGATCATGCACAAACAGAAGGAGAGAAAACAGCAATGATTTTGGATCCAGGTGAAGATCGCCCTGGTCTCCTCCACAGTATGTTGGGTTGCTTCAGTGGCCATGACATTAATCTCTCCTACATTCAATCCAGGCCAACGAAAACCGAATTAGGTAAATATTATTTCTTTGTTGAAGCCGAAATCGGCCGAGATTCTCCGAGATTCCAAAGGGCACTGCAATGCCTGGAAACATATACCGAAGTTAATATTCTTGGGTCATATCCCAAAGCGACTCCAAAGTAATGGTGTGTCTCAGCCGTGAAATCGATACAAGGACGTTACGTATGGCAATCTGTTGTACATCCAAAACGCAACCGGCAGACCAATAATAGTCACCGAGAGGAACGCCGCAATGTTTGCCCAAATGAAGCTCAACCACCAGCCCACGAATACAAAATATACCCCCCGAAGCACGAGAGGTGGTTGCCCGCGTCTGGTCTCCGGATTATCGAGTGACCGTGGTTCAGCGAGAGTGAGGATCGTGGGTACGAGATTGATTATCTTAATCCCGATGGGCAACAGTATCACGGTCAAATTTAAAGCCCAGGCAATATTAACGGCGAGCGGGGTTGCCCACCAACCGATCAGGAGAAACCACACGGCACGAGTAAGAAATGATCGATTAACCATTATAACGAAAGCTATTGTGCTTGTGGTGTATCAATCCTTTTGCGAGTCGGTACGTAGTGTAGCATTTGTCGGCTGTATTCCCAATCAATACGAGGTAGATACATCAGGGCCTTGACCCCGAGGCAGTACACCTTATCGTGACACCCTGTTTTCCAATAAAAAAGAGGTGAAGGGATCGGGGTGGAGCGTGTGACTCGTTGTATCGATCCCTTCATAATAAATTAAGGACTCCAGAACCTTAAGCAAAACGCGGAATTACCGTGCAGTAACCACCTTACATAGTGGTAAAAGAGGTGAAAATTGTCGCTACCTATTATACCAGTTTTGCACTGGGAATCCATTGCTGTAGTTGGAAAATGGATGAGATGAATCTCGAACCCATGTGTTTCTCTGTCACAGGTGACGGCAGCCATTGCAGCAATGAGAGGACTAAGGAATGTATTCGAGTAAATTACATGTACATGAGCGACGCAGATCAATCGAGTGAACCTCAATTTGACCATGACCACTCCCATGACGCTGAGGGGCCTGGATATATAACGCCGCAGGCGGCGATCGAGGAATCAACGCCGGAAGAAATAGCATATGTGATGGGATTATATGAGGGGACCGATGTCGATGCACCGGACTTCATGGCAGTTGTCGATGTGGATCCAGAATCGGATACGTACGCTGAAATCATTGACCGTGTGGAAATGCCAAATCGGGGGGATGAACTCCACCATTTCGGATGGAATGCCTGCTCATCATCGTGTCATATTGGTGGCTTAGAGCGGCGACATTTGATCGTCCCAGGGCAACGATCATCGAGAATTCATGTTATTGATACACAGGATCGCCGAAATCCAGAAATCCAATCGGTGATTGAACCTGAGGAAGTATATGACTACGATCTTTCAGCACCCCATACGGTTCATTGTATTCCGGATGGGGAAATCCTGATTAGTATGCTTGGTGATGCTGATGGTAGCACGCCAGGCGGATTCTTGGAGTTAAACGAGGATTTTGAAATCGAAGGACGGTGGGATACCCCAGGCGATATTGAATTCAATTACGACTTTTGGTATCAACCACGGCACAATGTCATGGTCTCAACCGAATGGGCAGCACCGGAAACCTACTACCCAGGTTTCGATTTAGAAGATGTCGAAGCAGGGAAATATGGCCGCAAACTCCATTTCTGGAATTGGCAGGAACGTGAAGTCAAACAAACCATTGATCTCGGTGAGGACGGATTAATCCCACTTGAAGTCCGCTTTTTCCACAATCCAGAGATCACGCATGGATATGTAAGCGCTGCGCTCTCTTCGAATATCTTCCACTTTTATGAATCAAACGGTCGGTGGCAGGCCGAAAAGGTCATCGATTTCGATGACCGTGACCATGAAGGTTGGGATATGCCAGTGCCAGCTTTACCAACCGATATTCTCATTTCGATGGATGATCGCTATCTCTTTGGCTCAAACTGGCTCCATGGCGAAGTCTGGATGTATGATATCTCGGATCCTTCCAATCCCCGACGAACAGATTCGATATCGATTGGTGGTTATTTCGGAGATAGACAAGCTGTTAATGGACGTGAACTCGTTGCAGGGCCACAAATGCTGCAATTATCACTTGATGGCGAACGACTCTATTGGACGACCTCGCTGTTTTCCTCGTGGGATAACCAGTTCTTCCCAGAAGAGGGCGAACAAGGATCAGTGATGTTGAAGGCTGATGTGGATCCAAGACGGGGAACACTCGAACTCGATGATGATTTCCTTGTTGATTTCGGTGACTTGCCTGAAGGACCGGCGCGGGCCCACGAAATCAGATGGCCAGATGGTGATTGTACGAGTGATGTGTGGCAGTGAAGGTAACACTTGAGCGGAACGATAATCAGACACACACGATTGAGGTTGATAAAAACGAGACCATTCTCTGTGCTGCTGAGAGGGAAGGATTAGGGTTGCCGTTTGGTTGTCGGCGTGGTGCCTGTGCATCGTGTACCGGCAAACTTATTGCGGGCACAATCGATTACAGACGGCCACCCCGAGCACTAAAACCCAAACATCAACAGGAGGGATATATTCTATTGTGTATTGCAGAGCCTCGATCGGACTGTCATATAAAGGTCGGTATCGATATTCAAAACCACCTACACTCTAACCCGTGGAAATAGCAAATATTTAGGAAGTAATTGGATACTATCAAAATACAAAATCGTTAAGCCGACCTACAAAATAACGTAATAAATTTGATCTCGGTCCGACTGAATCGTTACTCGGCTTCGCCCGTTTCTACCGGCGCACGAATTATATTGCCCCACTCAGTCCATGAGCCGTCGTAATTTTCGACATCATCAAACCCAAGCAATTCTGTAAGTACGAACCATGCAATCGATGATCGTTCACCCACCCGACAGTAGGTGACGACGGATTGATCTTCAGTTATACCTTTCTCTTGATAGAGTTCTCGTAATTCATCAGCACTTTTGAACGTGCCATCATCGTTCAGTACCGACGCCGTTGGAACGTTTTGGGCGCCTGGAATGTGACCACCCACTTGGGCGGTTTCGCCAAGGCCCTCTGGGGCGAGAATTTCGCCAGTAAATTCTTCAGGACTCCG
>JBDGRB010000014.1:0-4829 GCA_042218485.1 Halobacteriaceae archaeon
CTAATTCATTTACAGGGGACAAATCCTTTTTATTGGTTAGATTCGGGAATTTTTGCATATGCATGCAATGGGGCTGCGCTAAACAATAATACGGCAACGAATATTCCAACGAAGGTAAACGCTGCCCGAAGCAAAATTGGAATTTGGAGGATGAATGCAAGCGGTGACAATATGGCCAGAACAATACAAGCCAGCGATCGAATATAACTGTCAATATAGACAACCCGTCCCTCTCGAAACTCACGGATATATACAAGATATCCTTCTAACAATCCTTGGTCTTCAGTGGTATATTCGAGAGCTCCCCTAAGAAAGGAAAAATAATCTGCCACGACGAAAATAAGTAGTCCACCAACCGTTGCGAGATATCCACCAAGTAAGGACAACCCCGTTCCGAGTAAAATAATTCCGCCAACTATTAGCACAACCAATATGAGAAGCCAGAATCGAGATTCCCGCATAGCAGCACCACTGGTAATTATATTTGTGACTGTATTAGACGAATCATCAGCCATACAAGATGGTATTTATCATTATCAATTAATATTTCCGAAAGAACAAAATTCGATTGATTCCTCAATCATGATAAATCAACTCTCCACCATGCTGGGTGGTCCTATCGATTCGCTTATGTCGTTCGTACTCAATAACATAGGACGGATAACGCAATCCAAAAACATGCCTCGGCCCACATGCGATAACAATAAATGATGAATTTAATTTCGAATATTAACCGAAATACCGGAAATAATTTGTATTACTGTTAAATATTATTCGAATATGGAAAAGACAGATAGCCGCCGAAGCAATCTGGATGAAACTGATATTGAACTCCTTGAAGCAATTGAAGCAGATAGTGATCGAACATTCGATGACCTGGCAAACGAACTCGATATCTCAAAATCCGCAGTGCATTATCGTATTGAAAAACTCAAAGATAATAATATTATCAAACGCGAACACGCCGATATCGATTCAGTTGCACTTGGCCTGAATATGGTCATGTTCACGGAAGTCATAGTCGAACATACAAGTGGGTATGCAGAGGAACTCGGATCGAAATTATCAGAAATCCCCGGGGTTGTTCATGTCTACTATGTAATGGGTGATGTCGATTTCGTTTTGGTGTCACGGGTCCAAAATCGTGATCAAATGAATGAACTCCTGGATGATATTGTTGCTATCGATGGTGTCACCCAAACGTCATCACGATTTGTTATGGACGAAATTCAGGCAGATGGGAATGTTATTGAGAATATTTCAGACGAAATGGTCCAAAATATCATCGATTATGAGTGATTAATAGATTAACCTCCGAAGAATTTTCTCAGCAAGCGAAGAAGCTTTACACTCCCTCGAATTCCAACGATTCGCATCCCAATGCCACGAAATGGATACATTACGTTACTTTGTTGGTGATATTGTGGCACATAGAGCTTCAAAGATTATATTGGCAGCAAGAATTGCAGTTTGCTGACCGGTATCATATGGTGGTGAAACCTCAACAAGATCAAAACCAACGATATCGAGTCCAGCCAATTGTCGGGTCAGATCAAGGATTTCACGGGATGTGAGACCGCCAGGCATCGGGGTTCCCGTTCCTGGTGCATAGGCTGGATCCACCGCATCGATATCGATTGTCACATATACTGGCGGTTCAACCCGTTCGTGTATCATGTCACCCAGCGACTCGATGCCGATCGAGGGGACTCGGTCGGCGGTATAATATTCGATGCCTGCTTCCTCCATCATATCAATATCGTCGGGGCTATAGAGTCCTCCACGATCGCCAATTCGAATAGAGGTCGTTGGATCGATTAGATCCTCTTCGACTGCATGATGCATGGATGTTCCATGATTGTATTCCTTACCGAAATATTCCGGCCAAAGGTCGGAGTGGGCATCGAATTGAACCAATGAAACAGACCCGTATTCTGCCGCAATCGCTCGAAGAATCGGGAGTGAAATCGAATGATCGCCGCCGATCATGGCCGGCAACATATTATGGTCTAAGACATAGCCAACTCGTTCTTCAATCTCCTCGAAGGTATCCTGGACATATCCTGGAATCACAGGGGCATCGTCATGATCGACAATATCAACGGTCGTTAAGTCAACATCTAATACAGGATTATACGGCTTGAGAAGCGTCGAGGCGTTTCGAACTGCTTGTGGTCCAAAGCGGGCCCCAGGCCGGTATGTTGTCGCATCATCAAAGGGGACTCCCAGAATGGCAATATCCGCTTGAGTTTCCTCTAGTTCATAGGTGTGTGGTTGTCGCATAAAGGTCGATACGCCAGCAAACCGTGGAATTTCCTGAGGATCAATCATATGTATAAATTTCGTGTTTGGATGAATTTTCACATCATTGATAGCCGATGCATCCATTTCGCCCTGGTATTATTGATCTCAAGGCACGAATATTACTATAATTCTCAGGGGTGAAAATACTAGTTTTATTGGTATCGCCTGGCTCAATAGAGCTATGAAAGCCGTCATTTTAGCTGCGGGGGAGGGGAGACGCCTTGAGCCATTAACGAATGTTCGGCCAAAGCCGATGTTACCGGTGGCGAATAAACCAATCCTCGAATATATTATCGAAGCTGTTCGGGATGCAGGGATCAATGATATCATCTTAATTGTGGGATATAAGCGGGATAGGATCCAGAGTTATTTCGAGGATGGCAATGACTGGGATGTTGATATAACATATGCCATTCAAGAAACACAACTGGGTACGGGTGATGCTGTCCTCCATGCTGAGCCATATATTGGGGATGATTTCATCGTGTTAAATGGTGACCGAATCATAGAAGAGGAGGTCATCTCCGCCGTTATCGAAGAGCGCAAGCAAACAGAAGACCTGATCATGAGCGTTACCCGTGTCGATGAACCCACACTCTATGGCGTTGTTGAATTAGACAGAGATTCGGTAACAGCGATACGTGAACAACCACCACAACATGCGGTCAAATCTGATCTGATAAACGCTGGCATCTATGGATTTGGCCCCGAAATATTTTCGGCGATTCGACAAACTGAATCGAATGGTGAACTGGAGTTAACAAAGACACTAAATCAATTAAACGAAACCCGCACCATCCGTGCAGTCAGAAATACCGGCGTGTGGCTCGATGTAACACGGCCGTGGGATCTCTTAACAGTCAATGGCGAACTCATTGATACGGAATTTCGCAGTGCGTCAAACACTCCAACGGAGTTCGGGGGCGCACACGTAACTGAAACGACCCGAGTGAATGCGACGGCGACGATCAATCCTGGCGCCGTCATTCTGCGGGGGTCTGCAATTGCTCAAAACGTTTCTATTGGGGCAAATGCCGTCATTGAAAATGCAATCATCATGGAAGATGCTGATATCCAAGCAGGAGCGATTGTAACGGACTGCATCGTTGGAGCAAATGCATCAGTGGGCCCGGGAACGATTATTGAAGGGGGCCTGACTGATGTGGTACTCGACGGATCAATTCACCATGACGTCCGGTTCGGAGGTATTATCGGTGATTATGCAGATATCGGTGGAGATGTAACCGTTAAACCAGGAACTCGCCTCGGCAATGATACCATCGTCAGTAGTGGATCCGTGATTGAGGATGTGATACCATCTGGGGCACGCGTGACTCGGGGATAATCTTCCACTTATAAAAAATCGCCATACAATTTTACTTTCATGCTACGACGAACCTTTTAGTATTGAATGCCTAACCATTCTTAAATAGACAAAGGGATTTACTCAATATTAGAAGATAGGCTTTCGGCAGGGATCGATCATAATCAATCTACTATAAACCACAATTAACAATGTGTGGAATAACCGGATACGTCGGCAATCGAAATGGCCTCAATATCGTAGCAAGTAGTCTCAAGAATCTGGAATATCGGGGGTATGATTCAGCAGGTGTTGCTATCAATGATGGTGGCATCACTGTATATAAACAGGCAGGCGAAATCGATGATCTCTCCCTTCCTCTCTCAACATCTACTGCAACAACCGCAATCGGACATACTCGGTGGTCGACACACGGGAAACCAACGGATGCAAATGCACACCCACATACTGATTGTACGGGTGAAATAGCCGTCGTCCATAATGGAATTATCGATAACTATACCACACTCAAAGAGGAGTTAACGGATCGACATACCTTCACCAGTGAAACGGATACAGAAGTCATTCCGCATCTCCTCGAAGATGAACTCCGCTCTGGCATCAATCTGGTAGAAGCAGTCGATCGGGTTACAGATATTCTTGAGGGAAGTTATGCATTTGCCGTTACCATTGACGATGAAGATGGCATTGTTGCTGCTCGCCAAGATAGTCCCCTCGTTATAGGCCATGGTGAAAACGAACATTTCTTGGCGAGTGACGTCCCTGCATTCATCGATCATACACGGAAGGTAACCTACTTACAAGATGGGGATATTGCTCACTTAACCACTGATTCAGTGACGATTTATAATGCGGGGGAAGTCGTCGACCGTGAAATTACGACAGTCGATTGGGATGCTGAAGCCGCTGAAAAAGGTGGGTTTGACCACTATATGGCAAAGGAAATTCATGAACAGCCAAAAGCACTCAGGCAAGCGATTACTGGTCGAATTGATACCCTCAATGGAACGGCAAATCTCGATATTGAATTGCCAGCAGAATTCCTTCAGTCGATGAATGAAATTCATATCGTGGCCGCCGGAACCTCATATCATGCAGCCCTCTATACGAAAGAACTTCTCGAATCATATACTGATATCCGCGTGTCTACGACGGTCGCGTCTGAATACGAATTTAAGGAATGTCGGGATCCATGGCAGAC
>JBDGRB010000047.1:0-4575 GCA_042218485.1 Halobacteriaceae archaeon
TGAGGGATCAAGTTCGACGAAGTGACAGAGAGGATTGCCAGGATACACGACGGGATTCTCAAGAACGCCGACCAAGAGGCCAGTGAATGGTGCCGTCACAACTTCAATTTCCGTCTTGAAAGGTGTGGCAATGGTGCAGATTGTCTCGTCCTCGTGGACAAGATCGCCTTTATCGTAGTGCATATCAACGATCCCACCTTCGTCTGCCCGAAGCCATGTGCGCTCACTCCACCCCTCAATAATCGTGCGCCACCCAGGCCAGTTAACCGATTCCTGCGGATAGATGTCGTACTCGGCGAATACGCTTTGAATGCCGGTGAGGGCCTTATTGATAAGTGGCGGCTGGAAGCGATGTGCTTCGCCCATTTCGACCGTGATCGTGGGAATATCATCCGTGGTTGCCGCATATCGGAGCATCCCTTCCGAGCCCTCGTCATCGATAATCACATGGGATCCGAACCCACTTGCCAGGCGTTTGACCTCGTCATTTGTCATATCCGCACGAACATGGAACATATTTGTGCGTCCGCGGGTCGACGTATGAAAGTCGATCCCGAAATCGCACGGTTCAATGAAATTCTTATAGATCTGGTGAGCGATGCGATTGGCGCTCGTGCTGTCTGGTTTGCCCGGAAACGCCCGATTGAGATCTCGATCGTAAATCGGCAAGTACCGCTGCTGAAACAAAAATCCGGGGACGTTCAATACGGGTAAGCCGACTAGACAGCCGTTGATATCCTCGTGATCCCACTCGTCAACGACTTCACGGACGACTTCGATGCCATTTAGTTCGTCACCATGAGCTGCAGCCGAGAGAAATACCGTCGGCCCCGGTTCGGTTCCATTAACGATCGTCACGGGAATAGTAACTGGATTACCTAGGTACGTTTCAGTTACCGCAAATTGGAATTTAGTGCTTTCCCCGGGTTCGACCGTCCCACCTTCGTATTCGAAGGGTTGAACAGTGTATTCGATGGTCATAGCTAACTTTTTCTCCAAATGACTATATATATGAACGCCTGTCGATAGATCTCTTGCCAATACCCACGTATACGTCCGGGATTATCCAATGGATATGGAATGATAGGCATGGAGTTCGAATGCTTCTCTTGGAGACGAATTCTTTCTCAATGCATGACATTTTGTTCTACTCCTCTCGGTGCTCACCTGTGAGAAATAAACTCGTCTGAGCTGAGGAAGAAGGTACTTGCCCACCAGCACCTTCGGCTTCAGTGGGCGGATGCGCAACGTGGTCTTCCCCTTCCCGTAGTGCTCGTTCATTCTCCCCGAAGCCGGCGCCCTCGCTTTCTATTGGTACTTTCCCCTCTCCATATCTCTGACCAATCAATGGCTGCGGTTCGTGGGGTGTCGTTACGTCTGGTCCGAATGAATTATCCGATTGGTGCATATCTGGATTCCGTTCAACTGGTGTTGATTCGTGGTTCTAGGCCGTATCGTGTAGCAAGTGTGTCTTCATCGATCACGTCGGGTATACCGGGTTCAAACGGCTCGTCTTGGCTGATGCTGATACCATAGGCGAGCAGGTTGGCCGCCGAATCCCAGCAAAGGCCCTTCCGTCCGTTGGCGATAGCATTGACATATCGCTCTTTCGACCCCGGCGAGAGATTGCCTTCACCAAATACGAGATAAGGCCCTTCTTCCATTCGATATCGATCCTTGAGAAGCCCGTCGACAACATCACTCGGGATGGCATCTAACCGGTCATCATTGGGGTCGACGACCAAGAAATCCCATCCAATCCAGGTTGGCATTGTGTCCGCCGTGTGTTCCGAAAGATCGACCAAAGCATCGTAAACATCGGCGACAATTGTCTCGACAGCGGGGTCGAGGCGATCCATCGCAAGCGGCTCAACCGCACCCTTCTTCAGTAATTCAATGGCCACCTCTCGAGGTGACGAGCCATCGACATTAACCAGATTGAGGTTGCTCTTGTCGGTGTCCGAACGACCATACCGGTCTTCTCCCGAAACAGGTGTCCCTCCAGCCGCCAAGATTCGCTTGTCGTACACGTGCGGAACCGCATACTGAAGGAGGTATTCTTCAGGATTGCTCAGGAAGGCGTCCGGGGCTCTCTTCTGTAGCCAATCATTCCTGAGGGTTGTGATGCCGTCTGGATAGAACCAGATACCCTGGCCCTGTGTTGCGTTGCGAGCTTTTACGACAAGGGGCGCATCTGGAATAAAATCTGCCTTGAGCGTCTGGGTGTCTAGTTTTCCAGTCGAATCGATGTAATAGTCGAGCGGTTGCCATGGAGGAACTGGCAGCGTCGTTTCATATAGTTCCCAGTACTGCTGGGCCTTGTCACCGAGTAATCGAGGAATTGGGGCAGGATTGATCAACTTGAGATCAGTCCTGGACAACTTTCGATAGTCTGTCCCCATCTTGCGCCGAAATGTAGAGGTTGGAATCAGGGTTAACTCGCCCACCCCCTGTTGCCGGAGTCTTGTATTGATGGCTCTGAGCGATAACTCTCCAATACGAACCTCGTCTGACTCCCTGATTGTAATACCGTCCTGTTGCAGCCCGATCTTGTTCAGGACACCAAGATCGACGAGGAACTCCTTGCGGCTGTTCAGGGTGGCCGTCACGCTATTCACGCCGACAGCAATGGCCGTCGGCGCATCGAAGTGGGATAACTCGTCAATCACGGCCTTAAATATAATAAGAGTGGTCTGTACATAAGGAACAAGGAGATTCTCAGTTCGTGAAAAGAGAACATACTTCTTTCCGTGTTGGGCCTGTCATGAATTTATATGGGAGATGTATGGGGACGCATGAGGAAATGGCTTGGGCGATCAGATGCAGACATCTATATCTGCGTGGACTGCGAAACAACCTTTGAGATCCACCGTCAGCAATGTCCTGAATGCGGAGGTGACGATATCAGACCGATCGACTTAGCGAGAGCCAAATAGAATTGGAACACGATCTTGAAGGGGGATAGACACGGTACCTGCCTCGCCGGCCGATTCGATAACGCGAAGGATCCCCTCAAAACGGCCACCCAACAGGAGGCAAAGAGTGGCAGCGAAACCTGTTTGGATTGGAGCAACTAACAAGCTATCGTCAATACAGTCATTGTGAGCTATCTCGAGGTTAGCAAAAGATCTTCGATTCTGTTTCCTTATCGACGAAGACAGCGACCTGTGGAACCTTAGATCCATTATCGAGAGAGCTTTTAATATAAGAATTTGAAAATCATTCTATAGATGCTGGAAAGGTGGAATTGAGGAATATGGAAGAAAGCCGAAATTGCTCTTGTATGACAACGGAGAAGTCGACTTGGTTTTCCATGAATTCGTATCGACACTCATCCGAGGCACAATTCTGACCTCAACTTTGCGATCACACAGCAGTTCCGAATGTCATCATTTCACAAATATTTGTCTGCTAGACAGAATACAAGATAAGGGGTTAGTGTGTTACCACGAGCCTGTTCGGTTATGATCGACGTAATTCACTCGAGATGCTGACTAGATGAGGAAGAATATTTGTTCGGGACAGGCGGGAGATGGATTTCCATGGCCTGAAACATTTCCATAGCTTCACTCCCACGCCTTGTTCAACTCCCGCTTGAACGCTTCATCGTCCTCGTGAACATAGGAAAGTGTAGTTTCGTATTTTGAATGGCCCGCCTGGCGCTTTACCAAATGAAGTGGTACGTCTGTCTCGTTCGCCAACCACGTGATGGCACTATGGCGTATTGTATGGGCCGTCACCTTCCACCGCGTTTTCCCACGTGCATCCGTACCAATCTTTTCATTGATGCCCGCATCCTGCGCCGCCCACTTCACCTTCCGACTCAACCGTTCCGCCCTGAGTTGCTCGCTCTGATGGGTCAGGAACAAATACGATGAATCGTCGCTGTACGGGCCCAACCCCTCCCGTTTGCCGCGGTCAAGCCACTCTGTAAGCAAAGGATCGATACGATCAGGGGGATACACCACAGTCCTGTATGGCGCCTCATCTTTCCCCGATTTCAGATTCTCAATCAGTATCTCTCCCTCTTTCCTGTCTATATTGTCGATTTTGATGTTTGCAATAGCCCTTGATCTCGCCGTCGTGTGCCACATCAGCTTGGAATGCCAACTCATACTGCGTCCGAGGAGAAGGAACGTTATCAGGATGCCATAACTGCTCCACCTGCTCGCGGGGTATCCACAGGTGGTCGGTATCATCCTTTGCCTGTTGCCTGTTTGTCTCCAACTCACCCGGCTCCAAGGTGAAATCATCGATGCTATGCGGCTCCGTGATATCCTCACCCCGCCCCGACTGCTCAACCCACTTGTAGAATCTCTGCACCGATGAAAAGTAGGATTTACGTGTTTGAATACCCCATTCCCTGTTCGCGAGCCACGAGAAATAATCGTAAACGACGCCTTCATCCGCTACCAGTGGATCAGAAGGGTAATCCCGCTCCGCGTGTTTCGCCATCAATTCTAACCACGAAAAATATCTATCCGTGCCGGAGACATATCTATCCGCGCTGATCTCCTTCTGTTGCTGATATATGTCGAATGCGAAATCCTCCAATAACTCCTGATTCTTATCGGT
>JBDGRB010000047.1:4585-4813 GCA_042218485.1 Halobacteriaceae archaeon
GCCCCGTCATCTGGGGTCAACGTGTATTCTCTAACCTGTTCAATATCAAGTTCGAGTCTGTTGAAAGTAACCATTATCACTCGGGTAGTTGGTAGATACGCTTGTCAATCGTTTCTTCCTGCGGCGTCGCATCCCTCGTTTCCACCGTGGCCATCTCCCTTGATGCGACTTCGATGGCCTGCTTGATCTCGAAGTCTCTGTACCCCTCCTCCATCAGAATCTCCGCAA
>JBDGRB010000266.1:0-4794 GCA_042218485.1 Halobacteriaceae archaeon
TACTTTATGGTTATATTTAAGATGATTCAAACCAAACATTAACATGGCTAGTAAGGTGATTAGCTATGGCTGTACCGCCCCGTCCCACACGTTCTGGATCCGGAAACCTCGATACATCCGGCCGACTGTTTGACCGCGATGGTAAGGGATACGACGTGTACCGCGAGGAAGATACCATCGTAGTGACAGTCGAATTACCTGGTGTTGACCCAGATAATATCGACGTTACATGGGATGATGGCATGCTGACCGTTGCAGCTGAACGGTCCAAAAAGCAAACAGGAGAGACAAAAACCTATCAACGGCAGTTCAAACTGATGGAAAATGTCGATCCAGACGAGATTACGGCCGAATATGAAAACGGCGTCCTTGAAGTATCGGTACCGGTCCCCAAGAAACCCCCTGTCAGTGGAAAAGAGATAGAGATTCAAACCTAGATCGTTTCCACTGACGTTATTTTCAACTATCGGAGGTGATCGCAATGCAACTCACGGTCAAACAGCTCAAAAACCGCGATCCCGGCAGCGGCATGGCTGTTATCGATCGTGACGCATTACAAGACCTGGATGTGAGTAGTGGTGATTTCGTCGCCATCGAAGGACGTAACGGACGGAAAACAGTCGCCCGAGTCTGGCCAAGCGATGCAAACGATGCTGGAAAAGGATATATTCGTATCGATGGTCAACTTCGACAAGCAGCGAATGTCAGTATTGATGATCGGGTAACGGTTTCGAAAACCGAGGTTACAACAGCTGAGAGGATAACTATCGCGCTGCCACAAAATCTTCGGATCCGTGGTGACTTATCCTCAAAGATTCGAGATGAACTCGTTGATCAGGCCGTTTCGAAGGGACAGACGGTTGCATTCCCGATCGGGTTTGGTATGTTTAGTTCGCAGGGCCAGCGAGTTTCAGTCCAGATTGTGGATACAAAACCGAGTGGGACTGTTGTCGTGCAGAACGACACGGATGTTCGTATCGCTGACCGTGGCGAAGATGAAATCAGAGTTGAAGCCCACGAAGTTGATGAAGCGAGTGCCCCAGGAGTGACCTATGAAGATGTCGGTGGATTAGAGACTGAACTTGAGCAGGTACGGGAAATGATCGAGTTGCCCATGCGCCATCCTGAACTCTTCCAAACACTCGGGATCGAACCACCCAAAGGAGTATTACTGCATGGCCCACCAGGAACTGGAAAAACGCTCATTGCGAATGCCGTCGCCAATGAAATCGATGCCCATTTCCAGATGATTAGTGGGCCGGAAATCATGTCCAAGTACTATGGCGAAAGCGAAGAGCAACTTCGAGAGGTATTTGAGGAAGCCGAAGACAATGCACCGGCGATTGTTTTTATCGATGAACTCGATTCGATTGCGCCAAATCGAGATGAGGTAAGTGGCGATGTTGAACGTCGTGTTGTTGCCCAATTGTTGAGTCTGATGGATGGTCTTGAAGAACGCGGACAAATTACCGTTATCGGAACTACAAATCGTGTGGATGCGGTAGATCCAGCCCTCCGCAGACCTGGGCGGTTTGATCGAGAGATCGAAATTGGTGTTCCCGATCGTGATGGACGAGAAGAAATCCTCCAGATACATACTCGTGGTATGCCCCTGGGTGAAGGTGTCGATCTCGAACAATATGCAGAGAATACGCAGGGGTTTGTTGGTGCAGATTTAGAGAATTTGGCGAAAGAAGGTGCAATGCATGCACTTCGTCGGATCCGCCCAGAACTTGATCTTGAAGAGGATGAGATTCCTGCAGAAGTACTCGACTCGATTGAGGTGACCCAAACTGACTTCAAAGAAGCATTACGTGGTATCGAGCCCTCGGCGCTTCGTGAAGTCTTCGTTGAAGTTCCCGATGTGAGTTGGAGCGATGTTGGTGGATTAGACGAAGCCAAACAACGCCTCCGAGAAACCGTCCAGTGGCCATTAGAGCATGCAGAGGCCTACGAACGTGTCGCCCTTGAACCTGCCAAAGGCGTCTTACTCTATGGCCCACCTGGAACCGGGAAGACGTTATTAGCGAAAGCCGTGGCGAATGAAGCCCAAAGTAACTTCATCTCGATTAAGGGACCAGAACTGTTCGATAAATACGTTGGCGAATCCGAGAAGGCCGTTCGGGAAATATTCTCCAAAGCCCGTGAAAATGCACCGACGGTTATCTTCTTCGATGAAATTGATGCGATTGCGGCCGAGCGAGGCCAAGGCATGGGCGACTCAAATGTCGGTGAGCGAGTTGTTTCACAGCTATTAACCGAACTGGATGGTCTTGAAGAACTCGACGATGTTGTCGTGATAGCAACAACGAACCGACCGGATCTAATCGATGATGCTCTCTTACGCCCAGGCCGCCTCGATCGCCATGTAGCTGTTACGGAGCCGGATGAGTCAGCACGCCAAGAAATCTTTGAAATACATACCCGTGATCGACCACTTGCGGATGATGTCGATCTGTCCGATTTAGCTGCTCGAACGGACGGTTATGTGGGCGCAGACATCGAAGCCGTGTGTCGGGAAGCTGCGACGATTGCCGTGCGTGAATATGTTGATACAACAGAAGATACCGAATCAGCAAGTGTCGATGATATCGTATTAACAAAGGAGCACTTCGAGCAGGCTATTGAAGAGGTAGAGTCAGGCACTGAAGACGAGCAACAACGGTTCGAAGAAATGGCCGAAGCAGTTTGACGGTTAAACTAATTATTGGCTTACCTGTTTTTGCTATCAAAAGTTAGGAGTCTCGTTCTGGATCATGGGATTCGTACCAATTGAGGATTTCTTCTAATCGATGTATTGCACGATCAGGATCGCCGATATTGTGATGCTCATTTTGATACATGATTAATTTCGCATCGACTCCTTGTTTTTTCACACTCACATAGAGTTGTTCGGCTTGACTTGGCGGACAGCGCCAATCAGAATCTCCTGCCGTGACAAGAATAGGTGTCTCTACATTCCCAACCTCAGTAATGCTCGATGCGCGCTCATATGTTTCTGGATCCTCCCAGGGAAGGCCAAATTCATTCGCCAAATAGACTTGCGTATCGTCGGTGCCATACGCAGATCGGAGATCATAGATGCCGTGTTCTGGGGCAGCGGCCGTGAAAATATCCGTTTCAGCGATAAGAAAGCCCTGGGCAATGCCACCATACGAAAATCCATGGCCAAAGACTCGATCTTTATTTGCCCAGTTTCGATCAATTAGGTCATTGACGCCTGCCACGATATCAGTCACCTCTTTCGTTCCCCAAGCCCCTCGGAGTTCTTCAGCGAACGCACGGCCTCTGGAGGCACCACCTCGATAATTTGGACAAAGAACTAGATACCCTCGTGAGGTGAAGACGGAATATGCGAAGGAAAATTCTGGACTATCGTAGCTGAGTGGTCCACCATGGATAGAAACAATCAGTGGGCGTTGTCGGTCGGGATCCTCGAAATCAAAATCCTGTGGCGCATAGACAATTCCATTTATTCGTGTCCCTTCGCTTTGATAGGCAATTCGTTTGCATTGTGGCATCGGGTATTCGTCGATAAAGGAATCATTAATTGCTGAAATTTGCCGGAGATCAGCGAAACTTCCGCCATCGAGTTCGGCAACATCGATAGTGTAGATATCTTGACCATCTTGAGGATTCGTAAGGAGTAACCCAGCCGTCTCATTTCGCAAATCGAAATGTTGCAGGGTATAATAATCGCCTTGTCCATCGAAAATTCGTTCAGTTGTACCATCAGTATTGACTCGAAGTAATCGTGTCTGAGCGTCGTCGGCGATAGGTGTAATCAGTTCTTGGTCGGTTACCCAGCGGGGCCCACCACGCCAGCTAATGCGTCGATCCACATCTTCCGTCAATGATTCATAGGATTGCCCATCATAGAGATACACCTGAGATGGTATGCATCCATTTTCTGGATCCCCTGCGACAAAGGCCAACGCGTCCCCCGTTGGTCCCCACTCTAAATCACTAACTCGAAGATTTGAATCTGTAACTTTGGAGAGTGAATTACCATCCGCCGTGATAGTATAGATGTCCATTGCCGCTGAATCATCCGGTCGATCAGTGCGAAGTGACAGAAATGCTATGGTATCCCCCTCTGGATTCCATGTCGGTTGTAATCCATACAGGGGTTCATTTGCGCCGCCGCCATAGGCTTCATCGAGTCGGCGCTCCTCGCGGGTATCGAGATCGATCACAAAGAGATAACTGGTAACTGAATCCAGATAACCAACGCCATTTGCTTTATGTTTGAGACGCTCAATTTCGATTGGTCCATCCTCCTCTAACTGGTCGAGATAATCTTCCTCCTCGTCAGTAGGATCCCGGGCCGAAATAACGATCCTATCGCCGTTTGGCCCCCAATCGAATTCACGAACCCCATGGTCTCGGGTTGTCACTTGGCGAGCATCGCCACCACGGTCGAGATTAAACATCCATACTTGCGTTTCTGGTTCTTCTTCGGTAGACCCACTCGATTCGTCGGTATCCTCTTCTTCACTTTCATCCTCGTCTTCTGACTCTGCTGTGGTCACGGCTAATTCGCTGTCCTCCTCGCGAGTAGCCAAGAAAGCGAGTCGTGATCCGTCAGGACTCCATTTCGGTGAATTACCTTCTGATGCCCTCGTCAACCGATATGGATCCTTGCTCCCATCTGTGGGGGCAACAAACAATGAGGTAACTGTCTCATCATCGTCTTCGTTTTGGTCAGTGACCGTATACGCAACACGGTCGCCATTGGGCGAAAGCGATAGCTCTTGGATCGAGGAAATATCATAATATGTGTCGATAGGTATC
>JBDGRB010000019.1:0-4791 GCA_042218485.1 Halobacteriaceae archaeon
ACACTATGAGCATGAGATGGTATGTGATCCGTCGGTTAATTTGGGCTGTCGTAGCAACATATTTAGCCCTCTCATTAACCTTCGGACTTTTGACCCTCTCACCAAATCGGGGAGAACTCCAAGCTGCAATGCGGGCGGCACAGACAGGCCAATCCCCACAGAAGGCGATGAAAAAGTATCGTAAACGAAAGAATTTAGATGAACCATTTATTGAACGATATATTAATTACGTCGTCAATATGTTTACCCTTAATTGGGGGTGGTCAACATTAAGACAGCAACCTGTAACGACAGCGATCAGTAATGCATGGCCAATGTCTGCTCAGTTTATGATACCAGCCACGATAATATCAATCATATTTGGGTATGGTATCGGGTTATATTCGGCTATGCACCAATATGAAACAAGTGACTATATCGGGACGTTTATTGCGTTCTTTGGAATTAGTATCCCGAATTTCTGGTTTGCCATCGTATTAATTTTGATTACTGGCGTTTGGTTCAGGGATGCAACATTGTTTGGTATATCCCTAAAACCGTTTGCACTCCCAATATATTATCAGTCAACAGTACCGATGTTCTCGCTTGCGAATGTTCGCCAACTGATATTACCGACGATCGTGGTCTCCACGGCTGGCGTTGCTGGGCAAATGCGGTACTCACGTGCCCAGGCCCTTGAATATGCTAATGCTGAATTCGTTAAAGTTGCAAAAGCAAAAGGAGCCGGTGAGCGGCGTCTTCTCTTACGCCATATTCTTCGGGTTGCCTTAGTACCCCTTGCGACGATTCTCGTCGCTGATTTCCTTGCTCTGTTATGGACAGGATCCGTGATCGTTGAAACGATATTCCAGATTCCAGGAATCGGATTACTGGCATTTAAGGCAATTACCAATAATGACACAGCGCTGATTATGGCAACAACGTTAATTCCGGTCTTCCTCGCCATCTTTGGTAATTTATTACAGGATTTAGCATATGTCGTCCTGGATCCCAGAATAGATTACGGTGATCGTTAAATGGCAACTGAAGATACCCAAAGTACGTTTGATAATGTTGACTGGGATAGCGAGACAAGTTCAACAGCACTCATTTCGAAAACCGGTATCATCGAAATATTTGCATTTTTAGGACTCCTTGGTTCCTACTTATATGATTATTATATAATCCAAAATGAATATCCCACGATTGGGCAATGGGATGTGACAAGTGTTGAGTGGATGTTCCTTGGAGTCCTTATATTGATGGTTTTTAATGGAATCTTACCATTGTACCGGAATCAGCGGATGACGAAATATTACTGGCGACAATTCAAGAAGAATAAAGCAGCCGTTGTATCGCTTGGATTTCTTATCATTATCTTTACAACGGGAATTATTGGTCCGATGGTTTTGGGTCCGCCACAGCTTCGGTTTGACGCTCAATATATGCCCCCTGTCGGATTTACGGCGTCGCCACAAGGTGAAACTGTCACGGGAACGTGGGCCCATCCCCTAGGTACGAATGCTGCTGGTGAGGACTTATTGAAACTCATCATCTTTGGGATGCGTGTTAGCATGGAAGTGGGATTAATTAGTATGGTGATAGCAACGACGATCGGAACGCTTGTTGGGACGACTGCTGCATTTGCAACATCCCAAAACTGGGGAATGATCGATGAAGCACTGATGCGATATGTTGACCTGCAATCAGTTTTCCCTGTCTTTATTTTACTCCTTTTGTTGGTATATTTATTCGGCGGTCAGCTGTACATGATTATTCTACTGTATGGATTCTTTGGCTGGGAAGGTATCGCTCGCCTAGTTCGGGGAGAAGCGCTACAACGGAGCGAAGAGGAATTCGTGAAAGCATCGCGTGCAGCGGGCGCAAACACTGGCTGGATCATCCGACGACACCTCGTTCCCAATGTTTCTAATACCGTTATTACTGTTGCTTCGCTTTCAATTCCGGCCTATATCCTCGGTGAAGCGGCACTATCCTTCCTTGGATTTAGTGATCCGACAATTTATTCGTGGGGTCAAATTATTGCGAATGGCAGAGGTAGTTTGTCGAGTGCGCCGTGGATTTCAACAATTCCAGGATTCTTCCTCTTCTTCACAGTATTGGCATTCAATTTCGTCGGCGATGCCGCAAATGATGCTCTTGATCCTCGCCGTGAAAAGGGTGGGGGCGCTCAAGGCGGCGGTCACCAAGGTGGTCCCTAATGAGTCAAGAAGAACCTCTATTATCAGTACGCAATCTCAAAACGCATTTCCACACTGATGAAGGTACAGTGCGAGCCGTCGATGGTATTGATTTCGATGTTGATCGCGGTGAGACGGTATGTATTGTTGGTGAAAGTGGGAGTGGAAAAACAGTAACAAGTGAATCAATTACTCGGATTTTGCCGATTCCCCCTGGAGAAATTGTTGAAGGTTCGATTGTTTTCGATGGCATGGAGTTGACGGATATGACGGATAAACAACTCCAGGATATTCGGGGTAACCGAATCAGTCATATTTTCCAGAATCCCCAGGCGGGACTCAACCCAGTGTATGAAGTCGGACGGCAAATTGGGGAAGCAATCCGCATCCACGAAGATGTGTCGAAAAGCGAAGCGCGGAGCCGAGCAATTGATCTCCTCGATCGTGTTGGCATTCCAGAAGCAACAACCCGGGTTGATGATTATCCGCATGAATTCTCCGGTGGTATGAAACAACGGGTATTAATTGCGATGGCATTAGCCTGCCAGCCGGATTTGTTAATTGCGGATGAGCCAACCACGGCGTTGGATGTTACAATCCAGGCACAAATTCTGGAATTATTACAGGAACTCCAGGATGAATATGATATGAGCGTGATTTTTGTGACCCATGATTTAGGCGTTGTTGCAGAAATTGCCGACCACGTAGTGGTCATGTATGCTGGTAAAATCATGGAACGGGGCAATGTGTTTGATATTTTCCAAGACCCAGCACATCCATATACGCACGCGCTCATGGAATGTTTACCTGGTAAGGAAGGGAAGATACGAGCTATCGGTGGATCATTACCGGATCCGGTCAATCCTCCAGATGGATGCCGGTTTAATCCTCGTTGTCCACATGCGACTGAGGATTGTCGAGTGGGTGACCAACCAGATATGTATGCAATCAACGAAGATGGTCAAGAAGCCTCATGCGTCTACTATGGGCCAGGATATGATCCAGACGAACTACAACTAGATATATCAGGGCAATCAGTAACTACAACAGCTGATGGAGGGTTTACCGATGAGTGAAGAAGAATCTCCGGATCAACCGCTCTTGCAAGTTCGGAACCTAAAAAAGCACTATCCGATCACGCAAGGAATGTTGAAAAAGGAAGTCGGTCGAACCCGCGCAGTTGATGGGATTTCCTTTGACGTTCATCGCGGCGAAACAGTCGGGCTTGTCGGGGAATCGGGATGTGGCAAGTCGACCGCTGCTACAACGCTCTTACAATTAGAAGAACCAACTGACGGTGAAGTCATTTTTGATGGTGAAGATATTACAGAATATAGTAGTGAAGAACTCAAACGGTTCCGTCGCCGGGCGCAGATGATCTTTCAGAATCCTGATTCAAGTTTTGATCCCCGAATGAGTATTGGTGAATCCATTGGTGAACCACTTCGTATTCATGGTGTGTCCAGTCGAAGTCGACGAATGGATATTGCCAGAAACTTATTAGAACGAGTTGGAATGTCTGCGGAGGACATATACCGGTATCCGCATGAATTTTCTGGTGGCCAAAAACAACGCATCGCTCTCGCTCGGGCACTTGTTCTCAATCCAGAATTTATCGTTGCTGATGAACCAGTGAGTGCGTTAGATGTCTCAATTCAAGCCGAAGTGCTCTCGTTGATCGATGATATCCAAGAAGAATTTGGTCTTTCGATATTATTCATCAGCCATGATCTTAGTGTGGTGAGAGAAGTTTGTGATCGGGTTGCGGTGATGTATCTTGGCAAAATAGTTGAAATAGCCAAGACCGAAGAGGTGTTCTCGAATCCCCAACATCCATATACTCGAGCATTGTTAACCTCGATTCCAACACCTGATCCCACGGAACGAGGTATGGGTGTGCGGCTTACTGGCGATGTTCCGGATCCATCGAATCCCCCAAGTGGTTGTAATTTCCATACGCGATGTCCAGAAGTCATCCAACCGGAAGGATACGACTTTGAACAAGAACATTGGCGAGCAGTTATGGATCTCAGGGGACAACTACAACAAGAAGGGATCGATATTGAAGCAGTTCGTAGCTTTGCAGGACTCGAAGATAATCGTGATATTGAAGAAATACCGGTTTCGGACTTGAAAGATGAGATTCGGAATGAATTCGATATTCCACAGCGATTAACCGATAGCAATGCTGAATCTATACTGGAAGAAGCACTTGATCATATCATTCAAGAAAATCAAGCAGAAGCCGAAGACCTATTGGCTGATGAATTCGAAACTGTTTGCGAGGTTGAGGAACCAGAATTACTTGAAACAGAAGCGGGCCATCCGGCTGCCTGTCACCTTCATACCGAAAAACGGCCTAACCAACCTCATGGAAGTAGCGAGGCCTCAAGCTCAGAACAACCGGCTGACGATTAAAGCGTCTTTATTTTTTTGAGTAGGATGTTCGTTGCGGATTCGTTCTTGAGTCATTGAGCAATTTGTGTAGCTCACGCCTGTAGGGATGTCGCCCTTTGTCCCGTAATCATAATTCTTAACTGCGGACCTCGGCTATTAGACAGTAGCGGGATGGGATAGCCAGGAGATTCCGCCGGGCTCATAACCCGGAGAT
>JBDGRB010000267.1:0-4723 GCA_042218485.1 Halobacteriaceae archaeon
TTTAGCCGGATTCGATGATGATACCGAGACATTCATTGATCGCGCCGAAGAGGTGGGTGTCAGATGTACAGCAATCGATGAACAAACGATCCGTATGTGTACCCATTTGGATGTATCAGCTGCCGATATCGATACTGCTATCGATCGTGTACGATCAATAGTCAACTAACGGTCGTTTTTCCCTTTATTGATTCCTTCTCGAAAACTCAGTACAGTCCGTCGAATAAAGAGATACACAAAGAAAAAGAACCCGACTAACAGTAATAAAAGACCGACAAATGCTGGGTCGAGTGCCATATGTTATACTTTATCTTTAAGAGGTTATGTATTTCGCCTCTCCGAGCATCGAAAATTTGGGCTATACCATCTTATTATAAGGGATTAATGCGGCCATTGTACCAAGATTGATATAGCTAAGTCTGTTAGGGGTCGTATATGGGCCGATTACTCCCCTCCAGCGATGAGATGGATCCGCCGGAACAAGACCCCCGAGTGCTGGGTGTTGATAGTGATGATGCAGATGATATCATGTCCGCCCTATCGTCTGAAACCGCCCGCAATATCCTCGCTGCGCTTCATAACAATCCTGCCGCACCGTCAGATCTAACGAGTGAAGTAGATACTTCGCTGCAAAATATCCAATATCACTTGCAAAACCTCAATGAGGCAGGATTGGCCGAAGTTGTCGATACGCATTATTCCGAAAAAGGAAGAGAGATGAAGGTATACGCTGCCAATGACAATCCAATTATTTTATTTGGATCGGAAGAACAATCCGAGAATGTTCAACCTGCATTATTAGAATTGCTCGGTGGCGTTGTCCTGCTTGGTGTCTTGAGTGTTGTAGTGAATTATCTGATTGGAACGATCCAACCAGTGGGCCAAACAGGCGGCGTAGAAATGTTTAAATCACCAACAAGGGGAACATCGCAGAGTATGGTTGATATGATTACCCAATGGGTAGCAACAAATCCAGGGATTATTTTCTTCCTTGGTGGCCTGACCATCCTCGGGATCATCAGTCTCTATCGGTATTCACGATAATCAACCCACAAAGGTGGAAAAATAGGTTGAAAGAGTGTTGATTCTGGAAAATTTGAACACAAATTGCAGAAAGCGGATGAATGAATTTGCTATGACTAAAATCGATATTTGAGTTTGCGAAGGGTCTTTTTTATAACCTCCCATATGAATCACTGCAGGCAATCTCAACCGCCTGCAGGTCCTCACTGCTCCGCCCCACTGAGCGTGTCCCCAATCCCACCCGCTGACTGAACGTCCCTCCACGCATTTCCGCCTCTCCTTTTTTCTTCTTTTGTGTAATATTGAGTGTAATAATACTTCCAATAAAAGGATGTGTCTTGAGCAGTCTAACTAATATAGGGATTATGGCAAGTAGCAAATCAGTCGTCATCGCTGCGTTAATTGCGAACGCAGTTATTGCTATCTTGAAATTTATCGGATACCTGTTAACCCTAAGTCCTGCGATGTTATCTGAAACATATCATTCGATTTCAGATACCGGAAATCAATTATTTTTACTGTTGGGCATTCGATATGGAGGCAAGGAAGCGACCCGTGAACATCCATTTGGATATGGAAAAGCGCAGTTTTTCTATAGTTTTCTCGTGAGTGTCTTGTTATTCGGCATCGCTGGCTGGGAGAGTGCCAAACATGGATATACTGCGTTAACCAAAGGAGTACACCATGCTGCCATGCGACCAGAAATATTTGGCGTTAGCTTTCCGGCAGTTTGGGTTAATTATGGTGTCTTAATCGGCGCTATTCTCTTTGAAGGGTGGGCCCTCTCAAAAGCCAATGCCGCAATGCAACGCCAAATCGATCGGCATAATTGGTCAGGATTGGTTGAAGCATTTCGGAAAACAAGTGACGTCACGACACTCACTGCTTTTACTGAAGATACGATTGCTATGCTTGGTGCAGCTATTGCGCTCGTCGGCGTCTTTTTAACCAACGTCACCGGAAATCCATTGTATGATGCAGTCGCAGCACTCATAATTGGGTTATTACTCATGTCATTTGCTGTCGCATTAGCGTGGGAAAATAAACGGTTATTGTTAGGCGAGAGTCTCCCCCGATCAGAAGAAATAACTCTTAAACAAATCATCTTGGATCGGGATGGAGTCGTTGACATAATAGATTTCCGCAGTGTCTACTTTGGTCCCGAACGGATCATCATCGCCGCCGATGTGAGTTTCGAATCTAATCTGGATACGGATGAAATCGATTCCCGAATAACAGCAATCGAAGATGCAATTGTCGAACAAAATGGGTCGGTGAGAAAAGTCTATATTGAGCCTGAAACTCACCGATACGATCCCAGTACATAATAACAAATCAACAATCGCCATTTGTAAAAGAATCTGGATTATTCGCTGTGAAATTATGGCATGGTTATCGGAGATTTTTAGCCGATTCGTGATAAGAATTATCTGTGTCAACCCCCGATTATCTTGAGTTTTTCCCGAAAGAAACTCCATACGATAATCAACAAACGGCAATGGAACGTATTTATAATGCGTTCACACGACAGCAAAATGTACTCTTTGAAGGCGCATGTGGAACGGGAAAAACCCTCGCTGCACTTACCCCAGCACTGTCATATGCTCGGGATCATGACAAATCGGTCGTTATCACGACTAATGTCCACCAACAAATGCAACAGTTTCTCGAAGAAAGCCGTGAAATTAATGCAAAATCATCGATCAATGCCGTTCTGTTTAAAGGCAAAGCAGAGATGTGCCATATCGATGTCGGGTATGAAGAATGTCAGGTGCTTCGAGAAACAACCACGGAATTGGTTGAGGCCAAAAACGACCAACAAGAGCTCCAACAACGGGCACAAGAACTCCAATCAGCAATGCAATCAGGAGCAACTGAGAAAGCCGACGAATTCGAGAATGTCCAAGCAGAACTGGAGGAGATTGAAGATACCATCACAGACCTGGAAAACGAAAATATTTGTGAGTTTTATCAAAACAATATTACAAGGAATACAGAATCATTTTATGACTGGTTATTTGATGATGTCAGAACTGCTGAGGAAGTGTATGAATATGCACACGAACGGGAGATGTGTGGGTACGAATTACTCAAAGACGGTATTGAAGAAATCGATTTAGTCATTTGTAATTATCATCATATTCTTGATCCAAATATCAGATCACATTTTTTCCGGTGGCTCGGACGGGATCCAAATGATATTATCCTCGTATTTGATGAAGCACATAATATTGAGGACACAGCCAGAGATCACGCCAGAAAAGCAGTCAGTGAAAATACGCTCCAAAGCGCACTTGAGGAACTTGATGACATTGATGATCCACGAGCTGCCCCCGCAAAAAACGTGATTTCGACGTTTTTAACGGCATTACAGCGTTGTTATAAGGACAAAAATCTGTCTTCCCCATCCATTGGGTATGAGTGGCATGATATTGAAATACGAAATGAAAACGGACGGGATGATCTGACACTAGAATTTTTACAGAACTATCAGGGACGGGGATATAAAAAAGATCTCGAAGAGACGATTGCGCTTGGCGAAGAAATCGATATTGAATATGAACGGGCATACAAAAATGGCGAAACACAAACTCGCCAGGAGTGTCAAACGCTTCAAAGCGGGCGATTAATACAACAGTATTTGGCAGAAGGAGACAAATCGGGAAAATATCCGGTTATCGGCGTCCGCCGCGATCAACAAAGCGGTGAGATCTATGGCCGTGCAGAAATCTATACCTGTATTCCCCGCGAAGTAACGAAACCGCTCTTTGATGATATTTACTCTGCTGTCCTGATGAGTGCGACTCTTCGACCGTTTGATGTGGTATCCGATGTCCTCGGGATTGAAAATCCAGTGACACTAGCATATGAACTCGATTTTCCAGAGGCCAATCGCCAAACATTTGCTGTTGATACACCACCGCTATTCGCTGACCGTCGGGATGATGAGACGGTTCAATCTACTATTTTAACGGCCTTGGCTGATGCAATAACATATACAGCTGGCAATACCCTGGCATATTTCCCAAGCTACCAAGAAGCAAACCGATATTATACCAAGCTAGATGATATTATTGATGCCGATCGATTTCTTGATGAACCAGAAACATCAGCCCAAGCTGTCAAAGAATCATTTATCGCTTCGGATAATGCTGTACTTTGTACGTCATTGTGGGGAACACTAACGGAGGGTGTTAGTTTCGATGGCGATGCAGCTCATTCAGTTGTTGTCGTGGGGGTACCCTATCCAAAGTTAACTGATCGGATGCAGGCAGTCCAAGATGCATATAATAATGAATATACCAGCGAAGACCACGATGTTGGGTGGAGATATGCAGTCGAGATACCAACGATTCGAAAAACACGACAGGCAATCGGCCGAGTGTTACGATCACCGGATGAAATTGGCACACGAATTTTACTCGATCGACGATACACAAGTCACAGTACTGATGAGATGGGTAAATATAGTGTGTATTCGACATTCCCTCCTGCAGAACGTGAGGAATTTATTGATATTCAACCTGAAAAATTGAAATACGCACTGTATAATTTCTATTCCGATCATGAGGCATGGGACAGCGAGCCTCCGGATCTTTGAAAGGGAATTTCTGTAAGCAGCGTTGTTTAACTTTTACAGGCTAAGTCCCCGTCCTCAAGGAGCGAACGAAACAGCGTGGAGTGAGCGAGTAGGGCAGGG
>JBDGRB010000017.1:0-4718 GCA_042218485.1 Halobacteriaceae archaeon
CTCTGCGTCGTGCTTCGTCAACACGGTTTGTTGTTAACTCCGATAACTGATCAATGGCTCTTCGTTTGATCCGATTTTCATAATAATTTCCAAACGTAACCGCAAGGATTATCACAACGGCAACATCGAAGTACACATCAGTTCCGCCCTGTAACGCGATAAACGAACTATAGACGTAGGCCATCCCTGCTGCCAGAGCGACCAAAAGATCCATATTTGGCTCGCCCGCCTTGAGACTCACATACGCTCCACGAAATATTGGATATCCGGTAACTCCAAGAACAACTGTTGTCATGACCCAAATGTTCCCAATTAAATAGGCTCCAACCGTGCTGGAAACATCCAATAAGAGAGCATTGCTCGGCACTCCCAGATAGAGAGGATAGAGGAAAAGAATATACCAAACCATCGTCATCATGCCAAAAAACCCTCCGACAAGTAACCGACCTATTGATTCTGTCTCTTGAGAGGACGAATTATTTTCTCGCAGTGTCGCTGTATATCCGAATTTGGTTACTATTTCAGGTAACGTATTTTTCGATATTTGGTTCGGATCGTAGGTAATTTTGGCTGTCTCTGTCGGATAGCTTGCTTGTGCGTCGATGATGCCATCGTGTTTTGTCGCTTGAGATTCGATAAAAGATTCACAGGAAGTACAATGCATTCCCTCAACAGTTAGAAATGCAGTTGGATTTTCATTTGTTTCAGTTACATTCTCCCCTGGACGGTTATCGAATGTCTTTGATGATTCTAACGTTGGTTTTTCAAGGGTTTTCGCCTTTTCGAGGCAATTCTGACAGCAATATATTCCTTCAATTGTATCCCCCGTAATTGGTGGATCGGGTGTTGGCCTATTACAAAGTGTACAGCTCATACTATCACCTCAGGATGGGATTTGGAATGATAACCATCAGATTGATATTTTCCGTATCGTGATTTATTTCGAGATAGGAGAGAAAATCTTCTATTGAATATAACTGTTACCAAACTCAAACGAAGCGGTAATTCAGTCATAAATCGCCATATAATACCATAGACGAATCCATCTGTGATAATAAAAAGCCATCCCCAAAATAGTCCTCTGCCTTTCGATTTCATATGGGTGATTTTTTGCTAAGGAATTGTTGTCCCGAGGGATTTAACGATAAGTAAAGACTCAAAGAGACGAGAATAATATTGAGGATTGCTAATCCAACAACAATACCTCGATTGAACATATATAACCCAACGGGCAAAATGAGTAATAACATCAAGACTGGGGCTAATAGCTGGGTCCGAAATTTCATAGTCATAGTAATTGACACAAATACTTAAATAAAGATTCCGTTTTCAATATGTGAGAATACCCTATTTGTTTTAATCCATGGTTAAATTAATCAAGTAGTAATGACATACATAGTCGGCTTTGGGAGCATAAGGGTCCATGATATCGTTATTCTGGATAATGATGAAAGGTTTAAGGGAATTACATATTTCTTTAAAAGGATAGGAGGGAAATTATGAGTGATATAGACAAATCGCCCCTCTCCGAAGAGATGAAGATTGAAAGTCCCTCGCGTCGAGATACGCTACGGTATATAGCTTCGGGAATAACTGTTGCTGGACTTGGTACAACGAATGTTAATGCGTCTGCACAGGAAAGTCCATTCGGTGGGTGGTTCACGAAAGGCGCAAAGGGCGGTGCAACAAATAATTATCAAGGTAACGTAGTTGATAAACGAAACCAACAAACAGTAACCGTTGAAGTTGGAGCACAAGGGAATGGTGGTACGTTTGCTTTCGCCCCACCGGCGCTTCAAATTTCGCCTGGTACAAAAGTAACATTCAAGTGGGTCTCAAATACCCATAACATCGTCGTTGAATCTCAACCGGATGGCGCTTCATGGAATGGTCATACAGCTATTGAAAATAAAGGGTTTACCTATACCCATACATTTTCTACCGAAGGAATATATAAATATTACTGTCGACCTCATCTCCCATTAGGAATGAAAGGGGCAATCGTTGTTGGATCTCCAAGTGGATTTGGTACCCAACCCCCAAAAGAAACTGTTCCCCAAACAACTGAAGGACCATTTTATTTACGCGTCCTATTCATGCTCGGCATTTTGGGCGCCATGCTCCTGCCCATTATATCTGAGTTTTATCAACCATGGAAACGAGAAACTCCTCCAGAGAAACGAGTAGAAGATGTAGAAGAATCTCCGGTTGAAGAACCAATGTCGACGATTTCCCATGATGATTATGATCCCGTTGGAACTGCTGCGCTCATTGCGATTTACTTTTTAATACTTGTCGGAATGTGGTTGTTCATGTACTTTATTGAATTTCTTGGCAATGGACCAACAGTGATCGGGTGATAATCATGGAGATCCATAAATTCGAAAAAATATGGCTTCTTGCATCGATCGTGTTGATATTTGGATTTATCGCTACAATTGTGTATGGCGCCCTTGGACCTGGCGTTGCGATGATAGGAGACACCGGACACATAGTCGATCCGGATAATCCAATCGCATCTCCACATTTCCGTGAGCCTGGCGTCTATCAAACAGGTACAAATACGTATAGTGTCTATGTACTTGCCCAACGGTTCTCATTTCAGCCAGGTACAGGAACACCAATTCGGATCCCAGCTGATACTAAAATCACGTTCTATATCACTAGTCCCGATGTAGTTCATGGATTTGAAGTCGTTGGCACAAATGTTAATGTGATGGTTATTCCAGGGCAAATTTCAAAGATAACTGTTCGATTTGAGGATCCTGGCACCTATCATATCATTTGTAACGAATATTGCGGCGCAGCCCATCATGCAATGGAGGGAACAATAATTGTAATTCCCCAAACTCAGTTTACTAATCAATCGACTGGAGGTGATCTCTCATGGCGTATGTGAATGAATATCCAAAGACTGCACGGCTCGTTCGATGGTATTTCGGTGTTTCATTCGTTGCGCTTGGTGTCGGGGGATTATTTGGATTAATGCAGGCGCTTTTCAGAACAGGATATTTCCGTTCGATGTTACCAATCAATGCCACCCAATACTATACCGTTCTTACTGGCCACGGGGTTCTGATGGCATTAGTATTTACCACGTTTTTCATTACAGGACTATTTTCGTGGGCCGTTACCCGCAGTTTGGAACGACAACTTGCTGATATGCGTCTTGCATGGCTTGGTTTTGCAACGTTGTTATTCGGTACGATACTAGTGACGGTTGCTATCTTGAACGGCTTCTGGTCAGGGCTACCGTTTAATTCCTCAGATGTCTTATTTACCTTTTATGCACCCTTGATGGCCCATCCAGCCTTCTATGTCGGAGCGGCATTACTTATCATCGGATCTTGGATTGGCGGAGCGATATACTTTTTAACTTATCGCGAATGGCGACAAGAACACCCAGACGATCGAATTCCATTGCAGACATTCATGGTATTATCGACGTATATTATGTGGTATCTCGCGACGATTGGCGTGGCTATAGAGGTAGTGGTATTTCTCATTCCGTGGTCGCTTGGGTGGATCCAAACAGTTGATCCATTATTGACTCGAACATTGTTCTGGTATTTTGGACATCCAGTCGTGTATTTCTGGTTATTACCAGCCTATGTAGTGTGGTATACAATTCTGCCTAAGTTGGCCGGAGGCCGGTTGTTCAGTGATTCCCTAGCTCGCATCGTATTCGTTCTTTTCATATTACTTTCAACACCAGTCGGATTTCACCACCAATACGTGGATCCTGGGATTGCTGATGGATTCAAATTTATCGCAATGACAAATACAATGATGTTGCTTTTACCGTCGCTATTGACCGCATTTACCGTCGTTGCATCTATCGAACATGGTGCACGCCAACGTGGAGGTAAGGGATATATCGGATGGCTTCGGGCACTTCCATGGGACAATCCAGCATTTGCAGGGAGTGCCTTAGCTGGATTGATGTTTGCTGCTGGTGGATTTTCCGGTATGATTAATGCAGGAATGAATATCAATTATCTTATACATAATACACTGTGGGTCCCTGGCCATTTCCATCTCACAGTCGGTACTGCGTTTGCCTTAACTGCCATGGCTGTTTCGTTTTGGCTTGTTCCCCAATTAATTGGAAAGCAGCTCCGATTTCGAAAAATCGCAATTGCTCAGCCATACATTTGGTTTATCGGAATGGCGCTAATGTCAAATGCAATGCATCGTGGAGGGTTAGCAGGACTGCCGCGGCGGACGGCAAAACCATTATTGCGTGGCGGCAATCCCGCTCCATTTGAACCCACGTTTGGAAGTATTGCAGAGATACAATTACAAATTGCCGTTGGCGGCACTTTGCTTTTTGTTGGTCTTTTGATGTTCCTGCTCGTAATGGCAGGAACGTGGTTTGCACAACGAGAAACAACTCAATTGAATGTTAACGGATTTTTACCAGAACCGCTCTCGGGTGTTGAAAACAGTCCGCGTATCCTCGATAATCTCACTCTATGGACAATAATTGCTATCCTATTGATTCTATTAGCATATGGACTCCCGTTGCTAAGTATGTTAAGTAATGGCGTTTTGACTCCTGGATCTTCACCGGTTCCAGTCTAAAATAAAATTCAGCTACTACACAATAATTTGCACAATAACCGCAGGACCCATACATCCCATATCTAATTATTCAATGACAGAAGATCGATCAACTAATCCGGATGAAACAACAGAATCTCGTCGCTGGTGGCTCA
>JBDGRB010000264.1:0-3201 GCA_042218485.1 Halobacteriaceae archaeon
CTCGGGGATAGCAGAAATTAAATCGCGATCGCAATCATGAATAGCACTTGCTGATACCCTTAATCATTGACGTATCGTGTCTCATTCATGTGGTTTTCTCATCTAGACAGTGCGACTATACCCTTGATATTAATTACGTTGATTAAGCTATATTCGTATATGTCCGAACCTAGTACCGTTTGGCTTGAGAAGCATACGTGGCCGGAGGTCGAAGCCGCACTCGAAAATGGAACACGGACGGCTATCATTGCTGTTGGATCCGTGGAGCAACATGGACCACATCTTCCTCTGATAATGGACACACTTAACGGCGAAGAACTATCGAAACGGATTGCCGAGGAACTGGGCGATGCCGTGGCCGCACCGCCGATCAGGCCTGGCTGTTCTGGCCATCATATGGATTTCCCGGGAACGATCACGATCCCACCAGAAACCCTGATGGACCTGATTCGCTCGTACTGTCGATCGCTGGATCAGCATGGGTTCGAACACCTCGTTTTGATCCCGACACATGGCGGGAATTTTGCGCCGGTCAATACGGTCGCTCCAGAAATCGCTCGCGAAATCGATGCCTCTGTGATCGCACTGGCAGATCTTGATGAGTTGATGGAACTGATGAACGAAGGGCTTCGAGAGGCTGGCATCGAATACGAGGAACCAGTGATTCACGCTGGCGCTGCCGAAACAGCAATCGTGCTTGCTGTTTGCGAAGAACTCGTTCGGACAGATGAACTTAAGCTTGGGTATGAAGGCCCGTTATCGGTTTCACGGCTTCTCAGCGACGGATTCAAATCGATTACCGAGAATGGCGTCTTGGGCGATCCCCGTCAGGCAACATCCGAGGGTGGAGAGGAAATCCTTGAACAGATAACAGCTGTCTATGTCGAGAAGATTCGATCAGAACGTGAAACAATCTCAGGAGATAAGAATACGTAAATTTGGATATCCATAACAGTTAGGTGATTTCCCTTTGCATTTTCTAATGATCTTGTATACAGCGAGCTATCTCCTTAGTGGTCTTGGGTGGTGCTCTTCTCGTTCTACCGAGGGCGATTTTTCAACAGAAGCAAAAAGAAGATCGATCAATCGGTATGCGTTGTGTTGCCGGCAACTGTAATATCCCAATCCTTAGGAATCCCTCTCTACTGAGCCCCGAACGCGGCGAGGGCGGGGCGGAGAGCCTGTCCATATTGTGAAGAATAGGGTCATTGAGTGGCCATTTCGGAAAAGTATTACAAAGATGAAGTATTACTGAGAACTACCATTACGTATGAGTAACGTAGAAGAGGGAACGACCGTGACCGTCACAAGGAAGGGGCAAGCGACGATTCCAAAAGAGTTCCGTGATAAACTCCACATCGACACACCGGGGCGAGTCCGGTTTATCGAAAACGAGAAGGGGGAGATCGTGATTCGACCAGTCAAGCGCCCGTCCGAACTTCGAGGCGCACTTGCATCCGAGAACGAAGAAAAGGGACATGAGAAGTCGGCCACAGAATTGCTCCGTGAAGAGCGAGAGCGGGACAAGAAGAAGACCGAAGAGAGGTACGGGCCGTCGGAGCAAGAGAAATGACGGTCGTCTTTGACGCCGAGACGTTGCTCGCCTTTTCGTTCGATGAGCAGGGAGCAAACGATGTCGAACGCTGGCTCGACCGCGTGTACGATGGGGAACTCGATGGATACATATCCACCGTTACCCTCTCTGAATTTCGGTACATTGCCACCCGAAAAGCATCTGCAAAGCAAGCCGACGCCCACATCGGTGACCTCCGAGATATCGGCATAACCGAGTACAACATCGACGATCTCTGGAAAGCTGCGTCGGATTTGAAAGCCGCGTACAGCCTATCTATTGGAGACGCATACGCTGTCGCCGCCGCTAAAGACCTCGACAACGACGATGAACAGAACGTTACCCTCCTCGTTGGTGCTGATGACGACTACGACGTGTTCGAGAACGAAGAGGGATTCAAGCACCTTATCGAACGCTTTCGAAACAACCCTGCCTGACATTAACTTATTGAGACGACCCTATCTTTAATGACAACACAGTCGTTGGTTATATAGCCCTCGCTTCAATATTCAATTCGGTGCACTTCCAGTGAACCGCCTCGGGGTCAAGCCCCGAGGCACTCGGCCTGCTCTGCCTGTAGAGAACTCCAATTACTGAGGAGTCTCTTCTTGATCTCTCGACAATAATCGGTATCGTTCAGATACTGGTTAGTCAATTTATACAGGGAGGGCGGGAATCATTTAGTGATTGGCGACGATAGTCGCCATATGAATATGACTATGAATCCACGCATACTGAAAGCGTACCTCAACCACTTTATGCCACGAGATGTTGTTGGTCCCGTCATTATCGTCTTCTCCCTTGAGGGGGTGATTGACGGGCTCTTCACCAGCTACGTGCCCAGCGAATATGAGACACTTGGGTGGGCCATTATCTTCCTCATTTCAATCGTCATTGTCGCCTACTGGGGCACGGTCGACGAACAAGCAGTCGAAGATCTCCAAGACCGCATTGACGAAATCCAAGAACAAGAGGAAACGACTACTGAGAGCGCTCCATAACACACTACTATGTATTGACACCTGAGAGGGTTTGTGTGCGGTCACTTCACATACGTTTACTCATCGCTCGGGATCCTTCTTTCCGTTATATTTTCTTGGTTTTATAATCCACCTCATGGTCAGTCTTCTATATACGGTTTCCGTTAGAGGTCCCAAATATGGATTATCGGAAGGGCTGAATTCAGTTATATTCTGACAAATTATTGGAATATCTTGATTTATCTCCATAATCCGAAAAGATGACATAGAAGTTTGTTTCTCGAAGATTTAGGTAGAAAGGATCAGATCATAGAATGGACAAATATATCACACATTCGTATCTCCACCTGAGGATCCAGAAATTGACTGCGTCATTCTACGGATTTCGCGAGCTTTTCTTGAAGTGATTGATGAAACGTGGCGAGAACGTGGGTTTAACAGCCGGAGTGAGTTTATTCGCTATGCACTCCGCGAAGCCGTCAATCATCCCGAAGGGGCAGGGTTCTGGAAGGATATCGCAATCAGCGAAGCCCAAGCCGAAGAGGGGCTCATGTTTTCAAGCGACGAAATTAAAGAACGGTATGACATCGACGAATAATGGCAGTTGGGATTGGGTTTTTACCCATCGTGCTGATGACCAATTTGGGA